>CAYQRA010000979.1:0-2446 GCA_964419315.1 uncultured Saprospiraceae bacterium
ATACGAAGAGACTTAGCGCAAAAGCGGTATGACCTACTTTTTAAAAGCTAAGCTTAATCATAACTAAACTGCGAACGGGATAAAATTGTGAAAGTGAACTAATTGTTTAACTGTTTATTCGTTTACAAGCTATACTTGGATAAACAATTAAACGAATAAACAGTATTGAAAAATCACTTTTTTGCCCCGTTCCGAGAATATATTCATTAACCATTAAAAATTAATATCATGGGAGGAGGAAGATACGACTTCACTAGTAGAAGTATTAAAGCAAAAAGTAAGGGGTTCGATAAAGTGACCTCATCCAATTTTAAATCTGTATTTAGAAGTACAAATGAACGAATTCATCAGTCATTAGATCCGATGGGATTGCGTATTCGCGAGTCAAGAGATAATCCAGGGCAAGAGACCGTTGCCATTTTGATTGGTATTGACTTTACGGGTTCTATGGGAGCATTACCAACACAATTGTGTAAAGACGGTCTGCCAAATATGCTACAGAACATTTTTGAAGCAGGCATTGAGCATCCACAGGTCGCCTTTATGGGGATTGGTGATCATGAATGTGATCGTTTCCCGTTTCAGGTTAGTCAGTTTGAAATTTCTGATGAGACACTTGATGATTGCCTTACGAATATGATTCCTGAAGGCGGTGGTGGTGGAAATAGTGGTGAGAGTTATTTGTTGGCTTGGTATCATGCAGCTATGCATACCTCTATCGATTGTTTTGAAAAGCGTGGCCAAAAGGGGATACTGATTACCATTGGTGATGAGCCAACACTACCAACGCTACCTTCTTCTGCTATTCAAAAAATTTACAACGCTCCACAATCTACGAACTGGACAGCAGAGCAATTATTGGAAAAGGCAATGGAGAAGTATGAGATTTATCATATTAACATGATCAGTACGTCTTCTGGCTATAGAACTAAGGACAATGCATGGTGGAAGAAACACTTCGGAGAGCGGTTTATCAATGAATCTGACTACAAGAACATCGCAAAAATTATTGCAAGGCTAACCGCTCAAAGTGTGAACAAGCTAGGGAATAATCAGGATTCATCTAATACATATCTCTTGTGATTTATATTGTAACTGGTCTTGGATTTGGTGACGAAGGAAAAGGGGTGACGACCAATTTTCTCAGTCAAACCCTCGCCAAACCAATAGTGATTCGTTATGGTGGTGGCAATCAGGTAGGGCATACGGTTACCACCACTGCGCTCCAACATGTTCATCACCATACTGGTGCTGGAACGCTTGCTGGAGTACCCACTTTTTATTCAAAATATTGTACCGTTGATCCTGTTGGTACTAGTCATGAATTGGAAGCATTAAAGACTTACCAACCCATCAATATCTACGACCCCGGTTGTATGCTAGTGACTCCTTTAGATGTTTGGGCGAATCACGAATCTGAAAAAGTCAATCGACATGGTTCTGTCGGTATTGGATTTGGCAAAACGGTTGAACGCAATGAAAAACACTTCCGCTTAACCGTTTTGGATATTTACAATGAATTCCTGTTTAAATCAAAGTGTAAACAGATTGAGTCTTATTATGGAAACCACTTTGATATTGAAGCCTTTTACAAGGAATGCGTTTACTTCATTCGTCAAGTTACGGTAACGAAACTTTGGTCCATTAAGTCTGATTATTCCAATTTTATATTCGAGGGACATCAGGGAGTTTTACTCGATGAGCAATACGGTATTTTTCCTCATGTTACCCGCTCTAAGACGACTGGATATAATGCGCTACGGATCATTGAAGATGAGCGACTCTCGGGACGGATAGAGACGTATTTAGTTACTCGTTGTTATCATACTCGCCATGGGAATGGCCCGTTTTTCGAGGCACCGATTGAATTGCAAAATGATAAGTGGGAAACGAATATCTACAATGAGCATCAAGGTCAATTTCGAAAAGCACCCTTAGACATAGCACTTACTTGTCAAGCAGCGCATTATGATTTAATGGACAATCCTAACCCAAGGAAATTAGTCATTACCTGTTGTGATCAATTGGAACATTCTGATGAGCTTATAAAACAATTGAAGCATAGCATTGATGCAAAGGAATATTTTTCGAATAATAGTCCTTATTCGACCCTGAAACTGATATAGAATCAATGAACACCAGCAGCGACAATACACTCCATAGTCTTCCATCCTCACTAAAAAACTCTGTCGCTCGTTTACACCTGCCTACCGTAGGAAGGCGTCTCGTGTAGAAACGAAAACTTAGACAAAATTTTCTTAAATTCATGTTTGTTAAATATTAACCCAAAAAGCCCCAATTCCCAAAGCGACAAACCAATCCTAAACTCAAAGAAAAATTGCTAGAAGGAATTTGGAACGATGGAGTGGTAGGTGAACTCTGTTAGTGACAAAAAAAATAAATAATGCAACCATATCTCAAGTTGATTGAATATTTTAACTCCTTC
>CAYQRA010000980.1:0-2443 GCA_964419315.1 uncultured Saprospiraceae bacterium
AAGCGAAAGAAATTCTCGATTGGGAACCAAAGATTTCTCGTCAAGAAGGAATGCGTCGCACCTTGGAGTATTTCCGTACGGTAGTAAAGGTAGACGAAACAGTAGGATAAATAATTTTCAGCAGGCGGATTTTGACCATTCGCCTGCTAATACCTAAGAGAAGCACATATCGATTAAAAAATCATTCTATAAAGAAGTTGTTTGTAAAAAGCTAAGGCTCGGCGACTTTTGGATGATTAAACAACTTCGAAAAAATAAAATCATGAATTTCAAAAAGAAAATCCTTATTACCGGAGGCGCCGGATTTATTGGATCTCATTTAGTACGATTGATGGTCAATAAATATCCAGACTACCAGATTATCAATCTCGATAAATTAACTTATGCTGGAAATCTGGAAAACCTCACCGACATTGAAGATAAAGCCAATTACACTTTTGTAAAAGGCTGCATCACGGACGTAGAATTTATCGACCAATTATTTGCAGACTTTAATTTTGATGGTGTTATTCACCTAGCCGCAGAATCGCATGTAGATCGTTCGATTTCTGACCCGATGAGCTTTATCAATACCAATATTGTTGGAACGGTAAACCTGCTGAATGCAGCCAGAAATTCCTGGAAAGATAATATGGAAGGTAAAAGATTTTACCACGTTTCTACGGACGAAGTTTACGGCTCTTTGGGCGAAACGGGTTTCTTTGTAGAAACAACACCCTACGATCCTCGTTCTCCTTATTCTGCGTCCAAAGCAAGTTCAGATCATTTGGTTCGCGCTTATAACCATACTTATGGTTTGCCTGTAGTGATTTCTAATTGTAGCAATAATTACGGCCCGATGCAGTTTCCAGAAAAACTGCTTCCCTTGTTTATCAATAACATCAAACACAATAAAGCATTGCCTGTTTATGGAGATGGAAAATACACCCGCGACTGGTTGTGGGTGATCGACCATGCCGTAGCGATTGACTTGATTTATCATAAAGGAGTCAATGGTGATACTTATAATATTGGTGGTGATAATGAGTGGAAAAATATCGACCTGATTCATGTGCTTTGTGATATCATGGATGATCTTCTCGATCGTAAGGCGGGTTCTTCGCGCGAGTTGATTACTTATGTCAAAGACCGCCCGGGGCATGATCGTCGTTATGCCATTGATGCTACTAAATTAAAGACCGAATTGGGTTGGGAACCTACCATCAAATCCGACGAAGGTTTGCGCGAAACTGCGAAGTGGTATTTGGCCAATGAAGAGTGGATGGAGCGAGTGACGAGTGGCGCTTATCAGGCGTATTATGAAAAGCAGTATAGCTAGTACACTGTAACATAAATTTATTTTCATTTTGAGCTTGCCTTTTTGCCCTACTCTTCGTCGCGTACCTGCCTTCCGCAGGCAGGCTCGTTATGATAGCTAAGGCTATCAAACTCCGTGCGCTTCTCGATTAGATCAAAAATCCATAGATCAAAACACTAACTAACTTATGCTACAGTGTACTAGTTTCTAGCTTTTGAAAAATATTAAAAGGCTTGACTTCGAGAGAAGTTGAGCCTTTTTTTGTAAAAAAAATAGAGACTACTTTCATGGTAGCCTCTATTCATTATTCAAACTATTTTGTTTTGTTTTAGAGCTTTATTACTTTTTGACTGTATTGTTTTTGTCCATCGTTTAGTAAGAAATAATACATCCCTGGCGACCAGGAGGAGGCATCAATTTTGCTTTGTGCTGCGGTGGTTGCTTCAATGGTTTTGATGAGTTGTCCATTGACATTGAATATTTGGATGGTGCTTTTTGGGCTTGAGGCCTTGGTGCTGATTTCGAATTCTTGGGTGATTGGGTTGGGGGTGATTTGGAATTGGAGAGCAGCATTATCAACTTGTTTTCTTCTATCTTTTTTTACGTCATTAGGATCATTAGGATCGCCGGGGAGGCCTGATTCATCGCTAAATCTGATGCACAATTCGGGCGCATTATCAATAGATCGGTCGTAAGACATGATACTGCGGATATTTGATCCAGTAGGTCGGATGATAAAAACAAGGTCCTTATTAATTGCATAATCATCGCTATTGACGATTTCTTGTACTAGGTCGGTTAAATCTGGTGTTTTTTGCGCAGGACCATTTTCACCTCGACATTCCAAATCACTAGAATTATCACAAGGATCGTCTAAATTAGGCGTCTCGTCACAGCTTTCTAAATCTCTTCCTTTGGTATCATCATCATGACATTGCCAAGTGCTATTAATCGTCCAACCGATACTCGCACTTGCGACATCCACTCGATTGCTGATGTCGTTAATAGTTTCTTGAAATTCACGATGTGGATTGACTCCGGCATCAGCGGCTAAGATTTCTAAATCTACTTGTTCTGTTTGTGCATCAAGGGCAGCGGAAGTAAATTGAATATAGGCAGATTGAATTTTCCTAGTTTCCATTCCTG
>CAYQRA010000981.1:0-2431 GCA_964419315.1 uncultured Saprospiraceae bacterium
TGGGAGATTGGGCGTAAGCGTCCGGTCAACTACCCCTCCTCTTTAAATCGCAAATAGCAGGGTAACAGATCGCTGATTTTATTAATAGGATAATCTGGCAGTTTGTCTAACACAGCCTCTAAATATTTGAAGGGATCTAGCCCATTAAGTTTACAGCTACCAAATAAAGAGTATAGAATCGCGGCATTTTTTGCTCCTTGGTGAGAACCAGCAAATAAATAGTTTTTGCGACCTAAAGCCAGTGGTCTAACTTGATTTTCGATCAGGTTGTTGTCTATTTCTAGACCACCGTTACTAGCATAAACGCATAGTTTGTCCCACCGAACTAAACTGTAGTTGATAGCTTTACCGATTGCACTTTTAGGAAGGACTTTTGTTTGTTCGGTTTGTAACCAAATTTTCAATCTCTTTAAAATGGGTAAGGCTAGTTCTTGACGATCAGCCAGTCGTTTTTTCCAATCAACTTGTTGTTCTCGCAAGTTGCTTTCCAAGGCATAGAGTTGTTGTACTTCTTTTAAAAAATGTTGAGCGCGGGTCTGATCATTATCAAGCGCTTTATCAAAATAACGACGGGCATGGGCCATGCATCCCATTAGGGTGATGTCCTTGTTTTTTCCAAACTCATCGTAGACCGAATAACCATCTGTTTGCAAATAGCCCTTAAAATTTTTTAGCATTTGACGTGGTCCTTCTCGACCACGACCTTTTTGATAATCAAATAACACTAGTGGTACGCCTATGGAGTGGTAAAGCCAGTGATAGCCTAGATGTGTTTTGCCTTTTTTCTTATTATCTAATACTTTGATAGGAGATTCGTCAACTTGTAAATAATCGTTGAGTAGGATATCTTTTTTTAGTGCTTCATAAAGCGGTTCGAGTAATTTACAACTAGCTCTTACCCAATCATTCATCGTCGAGGTAGCTATCTTGACGCCTTCACGAGCAAATATTTTAGCTTGCCTATACAGTGGTAAATGATCTACATATTTACTGACTAAGATATCAGCCAGCACCGTTTCGTGAGCTAATCCCTTTTGGATCGCTCGGCTAGGCAAATCACCTATTAAAATACCACTGCCATCGGCTTTTGCATATTTTTTACGAATAAATTGTATGACAAAAAGGCGAGAAGGTTGTTTGGCTAATATCTCGGTGATCTCTTCACCGATCAATTTCATTCCCGTGGTATCTTCTTCTGGTTCGATAATATATGGAGCTCGTGGAAGGTGATCAGGAAGTGCTTGACGGGAAGGCTTTTTTTTCTTTTTACGAGTATAATTAATCGTTTGAGTACTAGATTGATCTTCTTGTTCGCGCTTTTGTGTTTGGCCGTCTAACTCCAGACTTAACTGATTAGAAACAACATTGGAAACAAAACGCTCAGACTTTTGTCCGAAGATCATTCGTTTTAATTCATCCAATTGTTGATGAAGTAAATCATAGCGCTGTTCCAGGTTTTGGTAGTCCTGTTCTAGTTCTTCATACGTTTTTTTGGCTGTTATTCCCACCTCATAAAAATACACAAAATAGTAGTTTACTCAAAGCTTGATATACCTTTTTCTTCTTTTTATTGACGTTAAAATTACGCCTTCTAAAATACAAACCAACTGCTCCCAATTAATGGTGCAAGACAAAGTTTGGGCTTCCATTATCGGCAATTCAAAGGTGCCTTGCTCCAGCCGTTTATAGTAAATAACAAACCCCGTTCGATCCCACACCAATAACTTAATTCGATTGCGACGTTTATTGATGAAAATATAAACTGCTCCATCCAACGGATCTGCTTTTAACTCGTTTTTGATCAGACCACTCAGACCATTAAACGATTTACGCATGTCGGTGGCCTCTCGATACAAAAAATATCTCTGACTAACTGTGATTGGAAACATCGTCAAGCTTAACTAGGAGTTTTTCAAAAAAAGTCCATTCTACTTTTTGGACTAACTTAATTTTTGTTCCGTTGGAATAAATAATCTCTACTCCATCCAATATTGGAGAAGGTGCACTTATTGCTAACTTAACAAATTTTGATACCTCATTTTCTTGCTTAACCGATTGTTGAGCTTTATATTTACGAAGCCAATATCCCAGCAAATGCGGAGCTAGTTGTTCTTGCTCACAATACTGCTTTTGACTCAAACCACTGGCATAATAATGCTTTAGCAAAGGGAGCATCTTATCCATACTTGAATATGAACGTTTTGTCTTGTCCATCTTTTTTTCGGTAAAGGTAACTCGTGGAAAAGATTATTACAAGATGGGGTTCACCGGATGCTTACATTGTTTTTGCAAGTGGTCATATCAAGGTGTCGCAGATGGTGAAGGCAGGTTTTATTTTAAATGTTTTATCGGTGTTGTTATTGTGGGTGTTTGCGGAGTGGGTGGTGCCTATTTGTTTTTGAGGTGGGCTTAAAAATTACTCTTGTTATTA
>CAYQRA010000982.1:0-2430 GCA_964419315.1 uncultured Saprospiraceae bacterium
TTTTCTAATTTTGTTTTTATTACTGCTTCTCAAGAATACCGAATGGTAAAAATGGAAAGTGTATTAAAAGAAAATAAGGTAGGGGATATTTTGCGCCGACAGTTTACGAGTTTGATCGGAAGTGATTCCATGCAATTGGCTTTTGATGGTTTGAATACCGGGATTGAACGCAATTACTTGGTGATGGATGAAGACAGAGAAAAGGTAGTTGGTGTCCTACACGAGGAATTTATTCTGGAAGCTTTAAAAAATAAAGACCATGATGCTTTAGTAGAGACTTATGTGAGTGAAAGATTTGAACCCAGCAATCCGGAGCAGACGCTTAAGGATATTTTTCATAAAATGTCCGAAAAAGGCTATAGTATCTTACCCGTATACGAAGAGGAGCAATTGGTGGGCGTAATAGATGTCAGTATGATGAATCATTTCTTGCGGGTTCAACAAAAAATCAGGTAGCCAATAGTTTTCTTTTTACCTAAATCCACGGGGCGACTCCGCAATCAAGCCAAGCCACCCCGTAAATTCTAATCAGCTTTTACTCTGCTTCTATCGTAATCCCCAATTTTTTAGCGACTAAGAGCGTAAGGTTGGTAACGTCTTCTGCATGGATGATGGCACCTACAGAACCATCCAATACCATGGTATAACCATTTTCTTTCGCGACTTCATCTATTGCATTTTGCATCTGCAATAAAATTGGAGCATAAAGCTGTTGGCGTTTGGTTTGAACGTCTTGGGTTGCTTTTTCTTCCGCTTTTACGATCTCTTGATATTCTTGCTGTAGCGCAGTCTTTCTTTCTTGAATTTTTTGTGGCGAAAGAATTTGAGATTCAATGTCTTTGTACAAAGCCTGCTCTTTTACTTTAAGCGCTTCTACCTGACTATTGATGCTGGCTTCCAATGGTTTGCTAAAGTCTTCTACGGCTTTATCAGCTGCAATTCGTTCTGGCATTTTGATTAGGATCGGCTCTGGACTAACATAGCCTAATTTCTCCTGAGCGAAAGCCCCCGTACTCAATAAAATGCCCATGGCGAATACTAGAAAGCTGAATTTTGTAATTTTCTTCATCTTATTTGTTAATTTAAATTTTTGCAAAGGTACTTTCAATGCGGCAAAAAAACGAAATACCTTCCAATTTTGGTGTTTATTGTTTACCTTTTCACAGTATATTAACTAGATTTTCCTGCTAGAGGTGCCTAAATCCACCTTGTAGTAGCTCCAAATATGATATCTGTCAAGCAAATTTGCAAAGATTTTTCCCTTTCCCGCCAGCAAAGACGAGAACTTCAAACCACTGATAAATCGCTTCGAGCGGTTCATGAGGTGAGCTTTGATTGCCAACCGGGTAGGGTTTTATCCCTTTTGGGGCCCAATGGTGCTGGAAAAACTACTACGCTTCGGATGATTGCTACGATCCTTAAGCCCAATGAAGGAAGCATAAAGGTAGCTGGATATGATGTGGCCACCCATGAAAAAGAAGTACGACGCAATATTGGTTTCTTGACCGGTAGTACTCGTCTTTATCATCGATTGACGCCCAATGAATTGGTCAAATATTTCGCGGATTTATACGATCTGGATAAAGACACATTTACTCAACGAAAGACGGCGCTCTTTAGCTTGCTCGATATGCACGACTTTGCAAATAAACGCATCGGCCAATTGTCTACGGGGATGAAGCAAAAAGTATCTATTGCCCGAAGTATGATCCATGATCCGCAGGTCTTGATTTTTGATGAACCCACCTCGGGGCTCGATGTTATTACCGCAGCAAGTATTATCGATTTAATTCGTCGGTGTAAAATCCAGCAAAAGACTGTAATTTTTTCTTCCCACATAATGAGTGAAGTGGACTTGCTTTGTGATGATTTGGTGCTTATTAATCGTGGGAAATTATGCTATTCTGGTACTATGGATACGTTTCGAAAAGATATGCAATCTGCTAACCTGACGGAGGAATTTATCCGTTTGATTGGCCAGGAAGGGTGATTTTTATTCAATTAACCCTAAAACTGCCGCTTCTTTATCCAAAAAATCAAAGGGAATAGGAGATATTTCTAAAATATGTCAAAAAATCACTATTTTTAACTGATTGTGCTTTCACAAAAATTAATTACCTACTATTAGTAAACCTAAAAATTTAAATTATGGCTTTTTTTGACTTTTTGAAAAATCTATTTGGTTCAGCGAAAAATGTGGCGGAAGGTGCTGCAGATATGGCAAAAGATGCAGGCGGTGGCGTATTAGATAAAGCTGGTGATTTGGCTGGTGGCGCAATGGATATGGCAAAAGATGTAGGAGGGGATGTATTAGATAAAGTAGGCGACGTGGCGGAAGGCGCAATGGATATGGCAGAAGGTGCTATAGATATGGCCCCAGAGGCACAGAGTCATCATTCAGGTGACGGTGGCGGTGTATCCCGGCCGGGC
>CAYQRA010000983.1:0-2425 GCA_964419315.1 uncultured Saprospiraceae bacterium
TCCCCAAAGTGCCGTTGGATAAACTTCTACCGCTCCTGCCAATAAGGTCTCTGAACCATCTGCCCAAGCCAGACGGGTAATCGAAATATTTCCTCTACTACCAATCTTATCTCCTCCATCATAATCTACTACAGTTGCCCGAGTCGTTGTAACAACATCATTTTCCAAAATGATATTCTGCCCAGCGATTAAATAATCTGTTGCATAGCCCGGTGGTTTTCCATTTCCATCATTATTATCGCCCCATATCTCTGTTGAGGATTGTTGTGGATCTGATAGGTTAGTTTCAAATCCATCTATTTCATAATGGTCATAATAGACAATTGTTCCGGTCTCTACGATACCTATTGAAATATAAGTGCTCACTGGATTTGAAGGATAACTGGAAGCGGAACAAGAAGAGGGAACTATACCATTTAAAGCCGCTAAAACTTGATCTTCTGGTATTGGAATAAAATAAGTTTCTACAAATTGACCACTATTTAATTCACCTGAACAATAGTCTATCCCGGTAATACTTCCTACGATTCCTCCGCCCGCAACCAGCGTTACATCCAAGCTGGCAATACAACTTTGATTGTAATATTTTAATTGAACCTGATAACTTCCTTCTGACAAACCAGAAAAAAGATAGTCATCCTGCCAGGGGACCAATACGGTTCCGAGGTTGTCCAATAATTGAAAATTGATTTGTACGCCCGACCCAGAAGCATTGACTAAGATGGCTCCATCTGTACTGACATTGGTACTTGGATTGATCAGAGTAATATTATCAAAACCAGGAGATGCTGGTAAACTAAGTACTTGAGGAAATGGACCAATAACACAGTTTCCAGGTATACTCCGAGTATAAACCTGATAAGTACCTGGTGCCAATCCAGTAAAATTATTACTCGACTGCCAGGTACCCGTAGACAATCGATATTGATAAGTTCCAGTTCCTCCTGAAGCACTTACCGTAATCTCACCATCGTTCGCACCACAATCACTTGGGTCTTCTAAGGTGTAAGTGGCTGATAATCCGGGAGGCTCGGATAAGGTAATGGTTCCAACGGCAGTACAGTCTTTTTCGTCTGTTACAGTGACCGAGTAAAGGGTATTTCCTGCAAGGTTAGCAATGCTTTGATTGGTTTCTCCAGAAACACTCCATTGGTAAGTGTAGGCCCCCGTCCCACCGGTAGGATTGGCTTGCGCTCCCCCATCGGTTCCTCCCACACAACTGACATCATAAATACCATAAGTCGTGTTGACTGTAATTCCTACTTTCAGAGAATCTGGTTCGTTTATGGTGAAAGAATCTATCGTAATACATTCTAAAACATCTTCTACCGTAACGGAATACGTTCCTGCACCTACTCCTGTCAGATTGGGACCTGTTTGTCCATCTTCCCAGATAATATCATAAGGGCCATTTCCATTAGTCACGCTAACTTGTGCGGAGGCATCTTTTTCTCCGACACAACTTACTGGATTGGTTTCTATAATAGAAATGGTCATCGAATCGGGGTTAACTACTGTTACGGTATCGCTGGCTGTACAGCCTTCTATATCTGTGACTGTTACATAATAAGTTCCAGCTCCGATATTTTCAATCGTACTATTCGTCATTCCTCCGTAAGACCAGAGGTAAGTAAATGATCCATTTCCGCCAGAGGCAGAGACACTTATTTCACCATCCGTCGCTCCATAGCATCTTAGGTCTTGCCCTAAATATACAGAAGTAACAGTGGCCTCTGCCACGATGATAGAAGGCTCATTTATATCTATAGAATCTACAATGGTACAACCATTAAAATCGGTAACCGTAAGGTAGTACCTTCCTTCTGCCAGATTAGAAATTGAATCAGTGCTTTGTCCGGATAACCAATTATAAATATAAGGTTCAACTCCACCGCCTACGGTAGCTTTGGCGGTTCCATTATCTGCGCCATTACAGCTAAGGTCTTCTCCATTAATGGAAAGCGTCAAGGCAGGAGGTTGAGTAATGGTAATCGTTTCGGTTTGGATACAAGCGTTGGCATCATGTACCGTAACGGTATACACGGAAGCCAATAGATTATTTCTAGTTCCGTCATTTCTCATTTCATCTACGACTTGCATGGAATCCAAGGCCACTTCATAATATCGGACATCATCCATTCTACCGGTATAGAAAAAATCACCTTCTCCAAAGAGTCCATCATAGATGGCATCATATCCCAGATTACCTCCTATTCCTCCGCCACTTTCTGTAGAGGGAATCTCTCCAAGGCCAGTATCGAGAAAGTCTACTTCATCTCCGTTTAGATATAAATAAAAATCACTGTTGTCATAAACTATCGCAACGTGGTACCATTGATCCGCCACTGGAAGAACGGGGCCTTCTAAGACTCGATTAAAAATAGGGGCTTCTGTGACTCCCGCTCTCAATCGGCTGCCTTCCAAA
>CAYQRA010000984.1:0-2423 GCA_964419315.1 uncultured Saprospiraceae bacterium
AGCCGACATCCCATCCTACATGTGCCATCCAGCCGACTACCAACCACCACGGAGAGTATCGTAAGGCTAAAATAGCTGGTACACTATAAATTAAAACACTGGACATTTCTGTAGGCAGCCATTCCCAATTGGCCGCAAAAAGGGCAAAGCCCACATAGATTAATGCGGTAATGATTAAGGCACTAGACCAAAAGGAAAGCTCTGATATTTTCCTTCTTCGAATGTAAAATAAGATCGTGCAGGCAGCCATTGCTCCCACAGTTATTTCAAGGATGATCATAGTTTGGTTTATTCAGAATGAGTAATTAATAGAATTTTCAAAATAGGGACTACTATTCAAATAAGAACTCGGACTAGATTGTTTCGGTTATCTAAAATTTGGATAAGGTCAAATAAAATAAACATCCGACCCAACCTTTGCCTCGATCGATCCGTGTATGGTGTTGAAAAGGGTGGTCAATAGTGTAAGTTATTTTTTTACCCGTTAGAATTATTATTTAAAAAAAAATATAATATGATAAATTTAAAGAAAACAGGCTGGTTTGGCCTCGTCTTATGTCTTTTTTTAGTTTCCTGTAAAAAGGATGACGTAGTAGTCCCTGTAGATCCTACTGCTTATGAAATTCCGGTAAAGGAAGTTTTTGCTCCAATCTCTGGTACGGTGATTAATGAAGCTGGAAATGTAGTCGTTGGTGCCTTGGTAAAGGTGGGAACCTCTTCCAGAATTACAGATGATAATGGCGTTTTTAATTTTGAAAATGCCACATTAAACGAGTATGGAAGTCCGGTAAAAATTAGCAAAACTGGTTTTTTCGAAACGGTACAGATGGTGAATGCTAAAGCTGGAGAACGCTCTAATATCAGAGTGATGCTTTTGGAAAAAACCATCGTTGGTACGGTGATGGCCAATGTCGGAGGAACGCTTACCGCCAATGGAAATAGCAAAATTACTTTGCCTGCCAATGGAATCATTGATGAAGCTGGAACTGCTTACTCTGGTGAAGTAAAAGTGGCCGCCAAATGGCTAGACCCTACTGCATCAAACCTCAATGAAATGATGCCCGGTGATTTGCGCGCGATCAGCGAAGGACAAGAATTGGTACAATTGGCCACTTATGGAATGTTGGCCGTAGAGTTGGAAGGTGCGGCTGGCGAAGCATTGAATATTGCAGAAGGCAGTGTCGCCAATCTAGAATTTCCAGTACCGACTGCTCTCCGAGGAGGTGCTCCCGCTACGATACCACTTTGGACTTTTAATGAAACTACAGGCTACTGGGAAGAAGAAGGAGAAGCTACTTTCGATGGCGAAAAATATGTCGGAGATGTGAGTCATTTTTCGTTTTGGAATGTAGATGCTAAATTTCCGGTTGTGGACATGGAAGGTTCTTTGGTTGATCCACAAGGGAATCCATTAGTTGATTATAAAGTCTCCTTGACCATCAATTCTTCCGCAGCGACCTCGTACGGATATACCAATGTGGATGGCGTCTTTAGTGGAAAAATACCAAGCGATCAAGAACTGACTTTAAAGGTTATTTATCCTGGTTGCGATGATGCTATCTATACCGAAGTAATCGGACCTTTTAGTGCTGCGGTAGTCTTGCCTCCAATTACCATCGATTTTTCTGCTGGTTCCGGCTGGAATTTGAACCTATCAGGATTCATGGAAAATTGCGATGCAGAGTTGGTCACTAAAGGTTATTTAAAGGTTACCTACGATGGGGGTGCTCGAGCTTTATTTCCCGATAAAACAACGGGAGAAATTATTGGAAATATTTACTTTTGTTCCAATGTTACCTCTGTTGATTTGGAAGGATTTGATGTGGAAGGACAAAAAACAGGGGTGGTGACGAACTTTGCGGTAATGGAAGGGACCGCTTTAGATTTTGGAGTACTGGATATTTGCGAAGCAATAAACGAATTTTTGGAATATAGTATAGATGGAGCTGATTTCCTGATCTTCGATCCACAAATAGAACATACAATGGATGCAATTTCGAGAGTAATAATATCTGGAAATGGATTGGATTCATCAGGTGTATATATTCTCCTTGAAACATTGCCAAGTCCTGGTATTAGTAGTCCTGAATTTGCTAGGTTTGATGGAGTGGATAATTCAACTTTCCTTTTTGCTAGTTGCGATGGAGGAGCACTGTGTGATGATTTTGAAGTAGAAATTACGGAATATGGAATGATTGGAGAGTTTGCAAAAGGAACTTTTAATGGAACAATGTTTGGTAGTGGTCCCGGAAATACCTCTACGGTAAGTGGATCATTTGTGATCTTGATAGAATAATGTGAATTAGAAATTATAGGTGTGCAGCCCGTCAGGAAATTATTTCTGACGGGCTTTTTTGTTTTTTAATTTAGAAGTTGTTTTAAAATAGATAGATGATTTTTTTGCAAGTCATTGAGTTGGCCAT
>CAYQRA010000985.1:0-2422 GCA_964419315.1 uncultured Saprospiraceae bacterium
ACTTCAAAATTTTCGTTATAGGCTTCGGGGATGACCTCTTGTGTATTTAGTTGTAAAACTTGACTTAATTTTTGCTGCGCTAAGGCTTTAAACTTCAGACTAAACAAAACCTCTGATTCCGACATCGAACCAAGATGAGGGCTCGCCAAATTAGCCGTAAGCATTCCTTTTTCCAAAAGGTCTAAACCAAAATTAGCTTCGGCTAATGTCGCATGACTTCCGGGGATCACCTCCATAAATTCCAAGACATTAGGATCAAAGTCTAAGGCCAATTGATACCCATATAATTCTTGAAAATCCTGCACGCTAATATCGAAGGTATATTCTTCTCCGGGCACCAATAGCCTTTCGGTCAAACTAAGATGAATTTTTTCTGGGTTTGAACGATCACTCGCTCCGGCATTAAAATCAGTTTTGGCATTGCCACTAACGTCTCCGACTTTGATGCCAATAAAATCAAAAATTTCATCTTGTACTAGCGCATAAATGATACCTGTTTCTGGAAAGGGGCTGCTCCACGGATCATTGGGTTCAACAAATATATGATCTGCTTCCACAAAACGCCAACTGGTATTATTAGAAAATTCGGTATCAATAAAAAGGACCAAGCGCTGTATCGCAATAAGGTCAAGTGTGGAGAGAGAATTAGAATTATCTACATCCGCGGCGATATATTGATACGGGGAAGTTAGAGGTTGAAGCCCAATTAAATGTCGGGCAATCAAAATAATATCTAAAGTCGACACTCCATTAACATGATCGGTATTTTTTTCGGGAGTGATGGTATACTCTAAATTTACTTCTAAGTCATTAAAAGAGTAAAAACCATTAGCATCTGTATGCACTGGAGGATGTGGCCAAGTACCATTATAATCCGGGGTTACGATTACATTAGCAATGCCAAATCCTTTTTCAGTTTTTATATGCCCCTGAATAAAAGCACCAGAAGGATGACATCCACCCATGTTACTTTGGATAAGAATATAAGTTCGTTGATAATCCCAATTGCCTTCGCAATCCACTACCCAAAAACCAATTTCTTTCAATCCCAAATCAGTCATCATAAAATCCAATTCTGTAGTACTTGGAGGAGGAACGATTTGCCCAGAGTCTGGAGCAGGATCGGCAATTCTAAAAGGATTGGAATCCAAGCAACAATTATCAAAGCTTCCATCATCCATCATATCTGCACTAAAAGTCACGGCACAAGTAACCGGATTAATATCAATGCCCAAACCATGATTGGCTTTCGCTACTGGCTTGGTGCAATCTTGTATTTCTAAAAGATAGTCACAGGAGTAATCATTTTGACAAGGATCGGTCAGCTCCCAAAAAATCCGATGAATCCCTACTGGGAAACCAGCACTTTCAACATTAAACTCATAAGTCCCCATCCCATTATTTACAGTGGCAGCATTCAAAACCGGAAGGTTTCCAGGGTTAGGAAATGGATAGGGATTTACATTAGAACCTAGCATATCAAAACTTCCATCGTCGTTAAGATCAATTTTAAAGCCCATATCTCCAAGGCCGGGCATAGCACAATTGGACTCAAAATTTTGGCTTAATGCCACTTGAATAGTACAATCGCTACTGCTTTCGCAATACACCTGATCTTCGCAAACCACAAAACCAACGCTAAGTGTAAGCTCCGAAGAAGCGACCAAGGTGCTTGAGAAAAAAAGAGAAACCAATAAGATAAAGGAAGGTACTCCAAAAGGAGTCCACTGTTTTAGCTTTCCATTCATGGGGATTATTTTTTGGATTATAATAAAGTCTTAATATAGGAAAAACGGAAGTGGGAGGTTCTTTTCTTAGAATAACGAAGTCTTTCTTGGATGTTTTATTCGTTACTGTAGCATAAGATACTGGAAATGGGGGAATTTTCCAAGGTATACTGTTAGAAACTAGAGGTTGAAAATAAAAAGCCCCCATCAAATTAAATTTGATGAGGACCTTTTATTTTTTCAATCCCACTAAACTAGTGGTACAAGTATCTCGAGATTTTTACTATTCCTGGATAATAAATTTCTTAGTATTTTCCAGATACCCTTTGATGTGTAAAGTGTACATTCCTGAAGGAAGGCCAGAAATATCTAGTGCCACATTATTCATCTCTTGCTTTGACACCTCTAAGGAATAACTCTTTACAATTCGGCCAGTGATATCAAGTATTTGAACCGTTTCTTCCTTTCGCTTCGAATAGAACTCAATATTCACAACTTCATCATATTTTCCAATTGGATTAGGATAAAGAACCATCCCTCCGGTTTCGCATCTAGTATTGACAAAGATCGTCTCCGAGTAGGTAAAACTTCCATCTAGGTCAATCATTTTTAAGCGGTAATAATTTCTTGAAGAAGCCAACTTATCTACGTATTCATAGAATTTAGCTTGATAAGAATTTTCACTACCAATGATC
>CAYQRA010000986.1:0-2405 GCA_964419315.1 uncultured Saprospiraceae bacterium
CTACTTCTTCACTGATGTCTATCAGCGGAGTATTAAGCTTTACGCCATTTTCAACAATCCAAACTTTACCTGCCTTTTCAAAAACATATATACGTCCATTGTCATCGAAAGTCATTCCGACTACATTGGTCCAACCATCCAAGAAAAGTTGATCGGAAAAGCCAGCGGGTTGTGCAAAGGTATTGGTGGAAAATAAAATAGCCAGGCAAAACAAAAAGGCTTTGCCAAGCGGATAGAAAGAAAGTTGGTTTAAAAATTTAGTAGAATGATACATAGTCATGCTAAGGGAGTTTTGGTCAATGATTTTTGGTTAATGCTATTCGTTATAATCCTTTTAGGATTTTTTTGCTTTGCTTTTATTCCACGACAAATGCCCGAACTCTTTTCCTTTTGAAAAAGTCTACGGCATCAAAGGCCTGGATTAAAAATTCAGTTTTTAAGACGGATTACGAAGTAGTGGATGAGTGGATACGTTTGTAAGATTCGCACTTTTTACTCACCATAAAATAACTCTAGAAATTAGCACCGACGCTAAATTCAAAAGCCTTAAATTATCTTCACAAATCGGGGGAAAGGTTGTTGTAAGTAAGTGGGGAGATGAATTAACATCAAAACGGTACTGCAATCTAGGCAAATTTAAGGGGATTTGCCATGATTAGGAGGATTTTTTAGTGGAAAGGAGTCCCAACAAAATAGACATAAGTTAAAAAAGTAATGGCTACTAGCTTGCTACTTTTCCCTGTAAATGCATTACCCTCTTCTAAAATGAAGCGCTTCTTTGCTATTGGCCAATAATTTTTCTCGGTGGTCTTTTAAGAATTCCATGATCCGACCCGCTTCTTGTAAACTAATATCCGGGTCGGTTGGAAGGTTGAGCAAATGCTGACTGATTTTTTCAGCAATGGGGCAAGTACCTTTTTGATAATGCCAGATCTCCCAATCTTCCTCGATGGGATGGATGGGACTAGACAACCATTCTCCGAGGCGAATTTTATGCTGGGCTGCCAATTCCAAAAAGGCCGAACGATCTTTGACAAAGAAGGGATATTTTAGAAAAATATGCTGAGCATAATCGGGCTCAAAAACCGGGCTCAGGTTTAGGTTTTGGCAAGCGGAGCGATAAAAATTGGCCAATTGTCTGCGATGCTTGAGGTTCTTTTCAAACAAGTTCAACTCTTGGATACCCGCTCTTGCCTGTACCTTCGAAGCTCCCATCCAATAATCGCCGGGCTGCTGAAGACCAGATAATTCCTCTCCGGCAGAAGACCCACTGATGATATTTCTTTTGCTCAACCATCGATAGGTCTTGACCGCAGGCCAATACAAACCAGTAGTATCCATGATTTTTCGCATGCGAATTTGCAGGGCGAGCATGGAAGATTTGGTAGTACTTGGTTTTTCTAAAGTATTTTCCAAAGCTAGTAGTCGCTGAGCCAGAGCTTTGTCCCGAGCAATCACAAAACCTCCGACTCCAGTAGAATAAGGTTTATTCCATTGAGAAGAGAAAAAGGCAGCATCGCCAAGAGTTCCGGCCAATTGATTTTTATAAGCACTTCCAAAGCCGTGAGTATTGTCTTCTATGATAAAAAGATCATGTCGTTTGGCAATGTCTTGAAGAACATCAAAATCAGGAGAAAGCCCAAAGGTGTTTTGAATTATAATGGCTTTCGTTTTGGGACTAATCGCTTGTTCTACCTTGGTGGGATCCATATTAAAGGTAGTTGGATCAATATCTATGTAAACGGGAAGAGCACCTCGATAGAGAATCGCATTGGGAACCACCACACAGGTATAGCCTGGAAGGATCAACTCATCGCCTTCGCTTATATCCATGGCTTGTAAAATCGCAAAAAGCCCAACTCGCCCTTTCCAATAGAGCGAAATGTGCTTGGCATCCACTTTTACATAATTGCCAATGGTTTGTTTGTATTTTGCTAATAAATCCAATCGTAATATATTTTCATTGAGGATTAAGACGATGTTTAGGACAAAATTAATAAAGAAAGGAATAATAGTTTTTGGTTTCCCGCAGATCGCGCAGATTCCGCAGATTCTATACGATTGAATGCCATTTCTATAATACTGATACTCGGTGGTTCTCGAAGTAAATTTGGCCGATTTCCGAATCATTTACTTTTTTCTCCTATAAATAAAGTTGAAGGTCACTCAACCTTTTAATTTCATCGCGAATGCTCGCAGCTTCCTCAAATTCTAAATTCATAGCATGTTCTTTCATTTTTGCTCTAAGTTTAGAAATAGATTCATTTAATTCTGACTCAGATAGCTTAGATAAATCAATAGAACTATTGTCTATTTTTTGTGATTTTTGCTTTTTACGCCCTAGCGCCTCTAAAACGCCTTCTTTAATATCTTTTTGAATCGTTTTTGGAGAAATATTATTATCA
>CAYQRA010000987.1:0-2401 GCA_964419315.1 uncultured Saprospiraceae bacterium
GGAAATGTAGGACAATTAGCGGACTATGTACCCAATGTAGAGATTGATGTAAATACAGCATTTGGAGGAAGCCAATCGGTTTTGTCGCCTTTTATTAGAGGGATAGGACAAAATGATTTTGCCATTACCTTTGAACCAGCGGTAGGTCTTTATGTAGATGGGGTTTATTACGGAAGAGGAGTAGGTTCGGTTGTTGATATGCTGGATGTAGAACGTATAGAGGTATTGAAAGGTCCTCAAGGAACGCTTTTCGGTAGAAATACCATCGGCGGTGCGATCAATGTCACCACCACAAAACCGGGAAATGAATTTGGAGGAAAAGCTCAGGTTACCACCGGAAGTTATAATAGGATCGACACCAGAGTGTCCGTCGATTTACCAATTGTAAAGGATAAATTATTATCTACCTTTTCTATGGCTTCCAACACCAGAGATGGATATGTACAAAGGCTTCCTTATCTGAAAACAGGTGCTGATGCACTGAATGAAATTGACCAGCGAGTACACAATATTCTTGCTGATGGAACTTACTCGAGTGTAGGGAATAATAATGACCAAGGTAATTATAATAATCAAACCATCAGAGGGAAATTATTCTATGATGTGGCTGATAACTTCAAGATTACTTTAGTTAGTGATTATGTAAGAGTACGCGAAAATGAAAGTCCGGCATCTCTTTTAAATGTTGATCTTTCAGATCCTTCTAACCTTGCCTCAACTTATAATCTAGGTACCATCATCAACGGAGACAACGAAGATGCGATTCTTGGAGAGATTCCAACACCACCAGGCCTTCCTGATTTTTTGGATCCTGTATTCTATAAGTTATTGTTTAACTTTTCTGATATCAATGGCTATGATAATCCCTATCCCTTATTAGGAAGAACGCCCTACGATAATCGCTTCCTAACGGATGACCCATTTACCAATTACTCTACAGAGGAGGCTGGTTCTAGAATTGATGTTTGGGGAGGAGCTTTGACTTTAGATTGGGACATTTCCAATAGTATAAAATTAAAATCTATTAGCTCCTTAAGAAGACTACGGTCAGATTTTGCACAAGACGGAGATTACTCTCCTTTGGATTGGTCAAAGCTGAAATTGACGATGCCTCAAGATCAATTTACTCAGGAATTTCAGGTAACCGGTAATGGGGAGAAATTGAAGTGGGCAGCAGGTTTGTATCATTTTCGAGAAAATGGCTCTGTACTGGATGAAGTATATTTTGGTGCAGGTTTGATCCAAGTATACGGTTTGAATATTGTAGAAAATAAAACTTATGCTGGGTATGCTCAGGCGACTTATAATTTGACTAAAGCATTTAGTATTACCGCTGGAGCAAGGTATACGAATGAGCAAAAATTCATGGATGGGCAGCAAAGAGATTTGAATTGTTATGCATGCTTGGTTACAGATCCTACTACCTTTCCTGATTCTGAAGATCCCACTTTATATTTTCCTCCTGGAGGACATAATCAAGAATTCAATGAGCCAACATTCCGATTTGGTTTAGAGTACAAAATCACAGATGATATTTTTGCTTACGGATCCTTTGCTCAAGGCTTCAAATCTGGAGGCTGGACTACTAGATTAACGGCACCTTCTCTAACCGCACCTGCTTTCAATCCTGAACGCTCCAATACTTTTGAGGTCGGTGTTAAATCAGAATTTTTGGATAATAGATTTAGATTAAATCTTACTTATTTCAATACGGCTTACGACGAAATGCAAATTACCGTATTCAGAGGGGTTTCTCCTACAGTAATCAATGCAGCAACGGCAGCTATTAGCGGAATTGAAGCCGATTTACAATGGAGAGCTAGTGATCATGTATTGTTTGTTGGTAACCTTGGTATCCTCAATGCCAAATATTCCTCCTTTGATAAAGAGCGACTCGAAGCAGAAGGATTTGCTTTAAGAGTCAGTGAAGAATCGATGCTACTCAATGCGCCTGATTTATCATTTGCCCTTGGCCTTGATTTAGCGACCAGCCAAGATCCCGACAAAGCAAGAGCAGGACTTCACATCGATTATAACTACAGAACAGATGTTGCAAACGACGTTGAAAATACCCCCTTATTGATTCAAAAAGCATTTGGTTTGCTCAATGGATATGTGTACTACGAACCTGCCGGAAGAAAGTGGAAACTTACGCTTGGTGGAACCAACCTGACGGATGAAAGATATATCAATGCCGGTACATTCAATCCGTCTTTAGGGAATACTTTCGCTACTTACGGAAGACCAGTTGAATGGAGTGTAGGTATGAGTTTTAACTTCTAATTTCTGAAAAAGATTAGATCAAAATTTGTTTTTGAAATTCACGGAGCGGTTTTTTTTTAAGCCGCTCCATGCAAAAAATTAGACATTGATTGATTATCCCAATAGATGCTACAATTTT
>CAYQRA010000988.1:0-2399 GCA_964419315.1 uncultured Saprospiraceae bacterium
ATTGTCTGCCGCCGTGATTGGAAACGATGATTCCGTCGAAGCCCAATTTGATGGCCGTTTCTGTATCCTCTTCTGTTGCGACTCCTTTGAGTACCAATTTTCCTTTCCACATATCCCGAATGGGTTTGATTTTTTCCTCACTTAATCTTCCCTCAAAAGTTTTATTCATAAACAATCCGAGGTGCCGCAAGGACATTCCTTTGGGAAGGTAAGGCTTCAAGGTTTTAAATTCAGGTTTGCCAGCCAAGAGGGTATTCAATGCCCAGTTTGGGCGCCCCATGATTTGGAGAATATTGCTCAAGGTCATTTTGGGAGGTATTGCCAAGCCGTTTTTTATCTCTTTCGACCGATAGCCAAAAGTCGGCGTGTCTGCCAAAACTACCAGTACATCATAGCCCGAATCTGCACAACGATTAAGCAATTTATTTCTCAAGTCTTCCTCCTTAGGATGATACAATTGAAACCAAGCATTGCCCTCGGTGATTTCAGCGACGGTTTCGATATCAGCAGTTGCCACTGTACTCAAAATAAAAGGAATATTATGGTCAAAAGCAGCTTTCGCTAAAATTTCGGTAGCTCTTGCCCACATCATTCCCTGCAAGCCAATCGGCGAAATCCCAAATGGAACACTATAGGTTTTTCCGAATAATTGGGTCTCCGTATTGATGCCTCCGTAGTCTCGCAAATAGTAGGGCTTTAACTGTACATCTCGAATTTCCTTTGTGTTTCGCCTTAGATTTACTTCTGTGTTGCATCCACCATCTAAGTATTCAAAAGCAAAGCGGGGGATCCGCTCTTTTGCGCGCATTCGCAAAAAATCTATATCGGGATATTTTGGATTGATTTTTAATTCCATTTACACTTTATTTTTGATTGACGATCATTGCTGCACCCAAAGCAGAACCATTTTCATTCTCCATGCGACGAATTAAGCAGTTTGGAAATTTCTTTTTTAAAAATTCAAAATAGAGTTCATTTTTGGTAAATCCACCAGCTATAAAAATCTGTGGTATCGACATTTTTCCAATTGCCAATTGAGCGGATACAAACTGCATTTCTACCAATTCAAACATCAATTGATGATAAGCTTCTTTTATGTTTTTGAAAAAATCATAGTTCGTCTTTTTGGGCATTAGCCAATGTGGCTTGAGGTTTTTAAAATTGAAATAAAATTGTTTGCTATCGGTATTTTTTAAAAAGCGATCATCAAAATGAATTTCATTTATTTCCCTTTCGGAAATTGAAAAATGGTTCATTAATGCTTCCACTTGATGTTGATATTCCTGTCCCAAAAATAGTCTTGCGGCTTTCACGGGTTTGCCATCTGTACGCAGGTAATTTAAGCAATCCTTTTCAAGTTCCTCCACCGAAAGTGGTTCCTCATTAAAGGGATTGAGTGAGATACTCCACGTTCCTGTTGAAATCAGCAAAAACGGTTCTTGGCTTTTTGCCAAATAAGGAATCAATGCTGCCGAGCTATCGTGAATCCCAGCTCCCACTTCGATTTTTTTACCCAAAAAGTCAATCGAAAAAGTGTGGTCAGAATTGACTATTGGTGGCAATAAATCTTTTAGCTGTTCTTGCGATACCCATTTGTGATACTTGTTTTTTGAAAAATCCCATAAAGCAGTGTGACAACCGATACTTGTATATTCGCTGACGGGTTTTCCCGTAAAACAAAAGCTCAAATACTGTGGGAAATGCAGGGCTACTTTTATTTTTAAAAATTGTTTTTCTTTCTCTTTTTTTAACCAAATCAACTGCAATCCTGAATTTAATAAACCCAAGGGTGGGGAAGCGGTTTCCAATGCCACTTTTGCAGTACCTCCTGTTGTTTTATAAAAATCATTTAGGGAGGTTTTGGGTATGGGTTTCAAATAATTATAAAAAGGTAAGATCGCTTTTTCGGATTCATCCAAATGTACAAAGGAGGCACCGTAAGTAGAAAAATTCACTTTTTGAATGTTTCTTTTCTGATCTAAGATTAAGGTTTTGGCAACTGATTTTATCCATTGTTCAATGGCTGTTAAGTCATCGCAGGGGAAACCTTCTTCGTCCTTTATTTCTTCAAAAACTCGCTGTTCTGAATAAACGACTTCTAGTTTTTCATCAAAGACAAATACTTTTTTATTTGTTTTTCCAATATCGAATATGAGCGTTTCTTTCATTAATTACTTTTATTTGACGCTGATTTTTTAGGAGCTTTTTATGATTTTTTTTGACGCTGAGGGACGCTGATTTTTATGAGTTTTTTATGATTTCTCTGGGGGCTTCCTATGACCATCCTAATCATTAGTGGCTCTCCGTGTCAAAACTAAATATCAGGGAATATATCTTTCCTCCCGTTTCTTTCTTTCTTTCTTTCTTTCTTTCTTTCTTTCTTTCTTTCTTTCTTTCTT
>CAYQRA010000989.1:0-2398 GCA_964419315.1 uncultured Saprospiraceae bacterium
TCTGCTTCAGACAAGTATAGCAATGCACAAAAAATTATTGCCAAACTGCGTAAGTGAAAACAATTTAGAGAAAGCCCGTAGCTTTATTACAAATATGTAACCAGTGGTCGAAAAATTGATATGAGTGGTTTATATAAGGAACGATCGGTCAAATCTAGCATCTATTTCAATCTGCAATTTTTATCGATCATTTGGCGGGGAAGTTCCGTATCGGAATTTGGATCGGAGAAGCTGGATGGGGTAAGCGAATGATCCCGAAGACTGCAAGTTCGGAACTTACGTCAGGTAGACAAGTGCGACAGCGCTTAAAATGAAGGAACTGCGACTGAGGAAGGCGGGGTGAGCTGTGCGGGATGGACGCACACCCAACATTCAATATTAGATAGTAGAAAAAAGGGGAACCGCCCCTATCAGGTACCTCTTCACCTTTCGGCCCAGACCTACTCCCGCATTTTAAAAAATGATACCGAAATCACAAGATCAGTAGATCAAAACTCCCCTTCCATCCAAGGCCCTCCAGCCTTCACCAAATCTTTGGCTAACGTTGATAGTAAGCCTAGTTCTTTTTCCAAATCTGATTGAACCGTATTCATTTGTTCATTGATGATTTCCAATCCTCTTTTGTGATTTGTCGTAGGGCCGTAAGTAGAATTACCAATACCGATACTCAGGGCAAACAAGCGGGAACCAATGGTCGGATTTGTTTTTTCGCCTGGCTGTATTTTTGATTTATTGCCATTTAGACTTTGGTCAATTTTCAAAAATGCGATGCGAATATTATGGAGGCGATTGTCAAGACCACCAGCAGATGCTCTCGAGTGGGAGATTACTTTTTCCATTCGGCTTACTTTAGTCAGTGCATTTTTGAGCGACATCTGAATAGTAGAATGAGAACGAACCGCATCTTCATAGGATCGCCAAAAGGCTACAACTTCTTCTGTAGGGGCTCCTTGCAAAGCGCCCTCCCTTAAGGGGACCACTTCAAATTCCTGAGGTGCTGACAGTTCCGTAACTTTGCCATCTACCTGCTGAAAAAGGGTAGCAGAATATTTTCCGGGGGCAGCCATCATTCCTTTAGGCGGACCTCCCCACATGGGTGGTGGTGGTTTTTTCATCGCGATAGCATTCGGCGCCGGATACCTCAAATCCCAAGCGACTCGGTGGAATCCTTTTTGGATAGCAGCATCCACACGGCGAACAATATTACCTTCGCTGTCTTTAATGAGTAACCAAACTTTCGGTTTACCTTCCATTCTTTCTTCCTCCAAGGCTTCCCATCCAGGAAAAGCAATTGCCCCTTTCTTTTCTTTTTCCTTGCGGACTTCCTTTTTCGATTTTAAATCATTTTTTAAATAATAGGTAAACACGGCTCCGAAGGGAGGGTTGGGGGCGACAAAATGATCTGCTCCCTGCTCTCCTTTTATGCTTGAAAATCCTAAGTGAGAACGGGGAATATACCACCAGGCTTTTCGAATAGAAAATAAGGTTGCTTCCTGCATCATCATTTCATCAGTTACCTCCCGCAATACGCTGTAGTCATCAAATACATAAAAGCCGCGGCCAAAAGAAGCACCTACCAAGTCATTCTCCCGACGCTGAATGGCCAAATCTCTGAAAGAAATAGTCGGTACCCCTCCTTTTAGTTTGGTCCATCGCTTCCCTCCATTTGGGGAAAAATAAATGCCAAACTCCGTCCCTGCAAATAATAAATCTTTTTTGACATGGTCTTGTACAATTCGCCAAATCAAGGTTCGGTTCGGCAGATTATTTTGAATGGTCTTCCAGGTTTTTCCACGATCTGTACTCTTCAAAATATAGGGTTTGTAATCACCATATTTGTGATTATCCATAGCGACATAAAGTGTATTTACATCAAATAAATCGGCCTTAATATCATTGACATAAGGTACCTCGGGCATGCCACTTATTTTTCCAATCTCAATTTTACGCCAGGTTTTTCCATAATCTTCGGTGACTTGAATCAGACCATCATCTGTTCCAATATAAATCAAACCTTCCTGCAAAGGGGATTCTGCGATGGAAGTTATCGTATTATAATTGGACATTGCCAAGACATCCCAAGCATTGTCCCAACTCTGAACGCCTTCCATAATCGGCAAGGTAAACCGATCTTGATTACGAGTCAGATCTTCGGATATACTTCTCCAGTCATCTCCCCTATTATCCGAGACCCACAACCTTTGCGAAGCAAAAAATATTCGGGTGGGGGAGTGTGGACTAACCAAGATGGGGGCATCCCAATTGAACCGTTCGTAATCTTCTCCCTTTTCTGCTTGAGGTTGAATATCCATTGTCTCTCCAGTAATCAAATCAATTCGAGCCAATGTCCCTTCTTGTCTTTGTCCATACATCACATTGGGATTACCGGGTTCTGTAG
>CAYQRA010000990.1:0-2388 GCA_964419315.1 uncultured Saprospiraceae bacterium
AATCATCGAGATAGCCCTGATTACCATTTGCATTTAACCACTTTTCTGCGGCAACTGCAATGCGTTGGCCAACACGTGTAATCATCTCAGAGTCCTTGGTTCCTGTAACAACTTTACTTTCATTTAATACCTGATTATATTGAGAAAAAGAGGAAGGAAATAATTGATCGTTAGAAACTAATGCCAAAGTCTTTTTTCCTGTGAATGGATTCGTAGCACAGGACACTATAACGGCAACAATTCCAATGGCTAAAATTGATTTTTTTAAATTCATAGCTAATGGTTTATATATTGAATTACTAAAATACGAAATGATTTCGTATTAATAAGACACCAAAATAATATGTAAGTCACTATGGTTTTGACTTTACACCTATAATATGTAACTCAGAAAAATTCTTGTCTACTACAAAAGAGTTTGTACCGTTAGACTTTAAATGCTTTAAGGAAATTGCTTCATTATCTATTTGAATTTCTGCTATATCAAAAGGTAATCCATGAATTTGGATATTAAAGGTCTCATATGGTGTCACATATTTACCTTCCTTATACTGATTAATTATCAATTCACTGGAACGTCCCGTCAAGCTAAAATTCCTGAGACTATATCGCCCTTTGGTATAATCATAGCCATCATTGGCATCACTGAACAATTCACTTTCCTCCTTACCTTTTTTGTAGTAGACATCTAACGTAATCTCCTTTATCTCCTTTTCCCCAACATATTGTTGTATAGGATATTTAGGAATTATAGCACCCTCTTTTACAAAAATTGGCATACTATCTATATCCGCATCGACCCACATTTCTTTTCCTCCCTTGACAATTTCATCCGTCCAAAAGTTATACCAATTGCCTTTAGGAACATACATTCGTCTTCCCTTGGCATTTGGCTCTAAAACTGGACAGGCCAATATCTGTTCGCCAAAAATAAACTCATCCGTTCTATAATGCGTATGCACATCGGTTTGATCATATAATACTAACGACTTTAACAATGGTGTACCATGATCTACATAGTTCCAAAATGCGGTATATAAATAAGGTAATAGTTGATATCTTATTTCAATAAACTTTCTAACGATATCAGTCACATCTTCATCGAAAGCCCAAGGTTCTTGGTCACCATGATCTCCAGAAGAATGAACTCTAAAAAATGGATGAAAAATACCCAATTGAATCCAACGCGTAAATAATTCGCCTTGTGGCTGTTCGGCAAAGCCTCCAATATCACTACCTGCAAATGAAAAACCAGACATTGCTAAACGTTGTGCCTGAATATTGGCAATCCAAAGATGTTCCCAAGTTGCTACATTATCACCTGTCCAAGTAGATGTATAACGCTGCGTACCTGAATAGGCCGCTCGTGTAATTACAAAAGGTCGTTTCGGATAAGAATACTTTTTTAACCCTTGATAAGTAGCTCTTGCCATTTGCATGCCATAAACATTATGCGCCTTTCTATGGCTACAGGGATTACCGTCATAATCATGACGTACATCATCAGGGAATGTTTTATTTGGCACTTCCATCACAGCGGGCTCATTCATATCGTTCCAAACACCTTTTATACCAATATCGGAAATCAACACCTTAAACAAACCTGACCACCAATCTCTAACTTCAGGATTTGTGAAGTCTGGAAAATAACATTCTCCTGGCCAAACCTTTCCTTTCATGTAATCACCATCGGCACGCTTACAGAAATAATCCTTTTCCAAAGCCTCTTTAAAAATGGAATAATCTTTATCTATCTTAATACCTGGATCAATTATAGCCACGGTCTTAAAGCCATCGTCGGCTAATTCTTTCACCATACGTTTTGGATCTGGAAAGTATTCCTTATTCCAAGTAAAACAACGGAAACCTTCCATGTAATCGATATCCAAATAAATGGCATCACATGGAATTTTGAGTTTTCTAAATGTAGCGGTAATATCTTTTACCTTAGTTTCTGGATAATAACTCCATTTACATTGATGGAATCCCAAAGCCCACATTGGAGGTAATAAATGAGGTTTTCCAGTAAGGTCTGTATAACTTTCGACAACCTCTGTCATTTTTGGACCGTAAAAGAAATAGTAATTCATTTCTCCACCTTGTGCCCAAAAGCTTGTGACATTGCGTCGTTCAGCGGAAAAATCAAAACTCGTCTGAAAAGTATTATCAAAGAAAACGCCGTAAGCCTTATCATGATGTAGACCGGTGTAAAAAGGTATTGTCTTATAAATTGGGTCCGTATCCTTTCCGTAAGCATAAGAATCAGTTACCCAATTCGTATATCTTTTACCTTTTAAACTTAAATGATTAGGTTTGTCACCAAGACCATAGTAACTTTCACCATCATTGGACACTTTACTCATCTTCACAATGTTACCGCCATATTGG
>CAYQRA010000991.1:0-2379 GCA_964419315.1 uncultured Saprospiraceae bacterium
AATAAAGATAAGTATTTTTTTTGGGCTAAAAAATAGAATTATCTAGTAAATCTGTCTCTCAAAAACAGGGGGAGCTTGTATAACTTGCAGCTAATTGCTTATGAATGGTAACAAAATCATTGCGAGCAGTAAATACGCAGGTGAAATAAACCTTTAATTTCTATTCCATTTTTCGATTTCTGAGTTTAAAAACTCCGCATACGACTTATAGTGGTCTCACTAAAGAATGGTATTTCTCTGCATTTTTTTCAAGGGACTTAGAAATAAATAGTCTACGCACCTTAAGTTGTCCTTTTGCTTTTCTACGTCGTCCCAAAAATGCTCACTACGCTTAGGCGTAGCTCCACTTTTTGTGCCTTGTAGAAAAACAAAATTACTTCCTTAATCATGCATAGCTTATTTATTTCTAAATCCTTAACCCCAAAAAAAATTTTACAAATGAAAAAATCAATCCAATTTCTTTCGGTTCTAAGTATTTTATTTTTTAATCTCTGGAACCCCAAGCAAAGCTTTTCTCAAGATCAACTCAACGTTCTTCTTCCCCTCTACAGTTACCCCACAGCGGATAATCTGATGAATATTTGGACTGCCGTATCTGATGCTCAGGTAAACAATCCCGCAGTAAACATTACCGCCATTATCAATCCCGATAGCGGCCCTGGTCCTGGTGCTCCCAATAGCGACTATTGCAAAGGCTTGCACTTATTAGACAGTGCCAATGTAAAAATGATCGGCTATGTTTCTACTCGCTATCTCAACCCTGGTCTTTATCCTCGAACTTGTGGCAATGCTACGGTCACTCAGGCCCTCCCTAGTCCTAAAAAGTATTTTACCGTAGAACAGATGAAGGGAGAAATCGCAGCGATGGTCAATACCATCAAATGCAATATTGACATTTACCTCGAATCTTTTAATCCATACAATTGCGACTATGCGCTCCCCAAGGAAAACTACCTGAATGGTCTTTTCTTTGATGAAGTAGCGGAGACAGTCACCTGTTTTTTGAAGGATGGAACAGAAGAAACCATAGATCTCCTGCCCTATTATAACGAACTTTACCTATACACTAAACGAAAAAATAATAGCTATCAAATTGTCTTAAATCCGGGAAAACGGATCGCGGAAAGTTTTGTAGCCTGTGGGGCAGGAGGTAATGTAAAAACAGCAGGAGATGTAGTCGTCACTTTAGAACAATGCTATACTGCTTTGGAAGTTAATATCGGTTGTAATAACAGTCCCGGAAATTTCAATCCTGCGCCCTGGCAAACTGGAGGTAATTTTTCGAGAGACAAGTTTGCGGTACTATTACACAGCTCTCCGAGTGACTTATTGACCATTGATCGTGGCATTACGCAAGCGCAAAACGATAATTATGGCTATCTCTATTTCACCGATCAAAATGCCAATTGGGATCAACTTCCCAGCTACTGGGATCAGTTTGTAAATAAACTCAACGAACTTAACACAGCTAGTCCAACCTTTACCGAAGTCAATTTATTTAATAGTAATATTCCTGCTGAAATCTCTGCGGGGAGCAAGGGAGGACTTTATTACATCGGCATAGATAATCGAGGTGTAAAAGCTAACACCTTCGTACAAACCTGTTATGGCTGGGTTAATTTAAGCTTTCCATTAGACCAAATGGCCGTAGGCACTAAAAGAGAACTTTGGGGAACCGCCGCTCCAAACAATAATCTTTACAGGTTTGAGACCGCCAAAGGAAATCCCATCGCTATGAACCAACGCGCCAGAGAGATTGCCATAGGCCGAAATGGGGCCGTATTCATTACCGATCAAAACAATCAACTCCATAAATACGACGCTGATAATAATCGCTGGATTGACCAACAAGTAAGTGCGCTTAAAATAGCTGTAGATCCAGCGGGGAGGCCCTGGCGTACGCTAGTCGGAAGCAATGAGATTGTAAGGTTTGTCGGTGGAACTTGGGTACGAGTACCTGGTGCCGCTACGGAACTCGCTATCGGTGGAGATGGCAGTGTATACAGGATTGATCCCAACGATCAATTGTATCAATGGAATCATCAGACTTCCACATGGGAGGACCAAAATCAAACGGCTGAAAAAGTAACCGTAGACCTCAATGGAATTCCATGGATCATTACTGAAGGAAAAATGTATCGCAGAAACAAATAAAATTTAACCCTTTTTTTCACCTGGTAGTTATTCAAAACAACTGCCATAAAAATCAAAATCATGAACTCCAATTATCCACAAATTGCACTACAAGGAATCGAAGGATTAATCTTTGTTCGAAATAATGAAATCTTGCATGCACAAGCAGATGGCAATTACACCGAAGTCATTTTAAGTAACAATCGGCAGATAAAAGTGCTGCGTCAATTAAAAGAAATTGAGGAA
>CAYQRA010000992.1:0-2376 GCA_964419315.1 uncultured Saprospiraceae bacterium
AGGTTTTGAATAACTCGTCCACTAGAATTTTTGGAAGCCTCAGGAATATTATAAACCTTGACCCAATGACAACGCCCTTTTTCTGTAAAGAGTAATAGCCAATTGTGCGTACTTCCAACAAACAAATGTTCCACAAAATCTGTATCCCTAGTTTTGGTTCCTCGAGAACCTCGACCACCTCTACTTTGAGCACGGTATTCTGTAACTTTTGTTCTTTTGATATATCCTAGGTGAGAAATAGTAATCACCACTTCTTCATCGGCAATCATATCCTCCATGCTGATATCCCCTTCTGCAAAGCTGATTTCTGTTCTTCGCTCATCTCCGAATCGCTCTTTGATATCTGCCAACTCTTCCTTGATGATATCTCTACGCATTTCCTCACTCGCCAAAATCGCTTTGTAGTGATTAATGGTTTTCATCAATTCATCATACTCTGCTTGTACTTTCTCAATTTCTAATCCAGTCAGTTTTTGCAATCTCATTTCTAAGATCGCCTTCGCTTGGATTTCAGAAAGCTCAAATTTAGACATCAAGCCATTTCTAGCTTCTTCTACATTCTTAGAAGCTCTAATCAAAGCAATCACCTCATCGAGGTGATCCAGAGCAATTAGAATTCCTTCTAGGATGTGTGCTCTATCTTCTGCTTTTTTAAGATCGTATTTGGTTCGACGTACAATGACCTCCAAACGGAATTTGATAAATTCGCGGATCAGATCTTTAAGGTTAAGGATAACGGGGCGACCATTTACCAAGGCGACATTATTAACACCATAGGAAGTTTGTAGCGCCGAATATTTGTATAATTTACTCAAAACCACATTGGCCATTGCATCTCTTTTCACCTCTACCACTATTCGCAGACCATTTCTATCCGATTCGTCCCGAATGTCTGTGATGCCTTCTACTTTCTTGCTATTCACCAATTCCGCGATCTTTACGATCAATTGGGCTTTATTGACTTGGTAAGGAATTTCATTAATGATGATCGTTTCCTTACCCGTCTTTGATTCTTCTATATTAGCTTTTGCACGTACAATCACTCGACCTCTTCCCGTAGCAAGGGCATCTTTTACCCCCGAATAGCCATAAATGATTCCTCCAGTAGGAAAATCAGGTGCCTTGATGTGGGTGATCAACTCTTCCATTTCAATATCTGGATTGTCAATCATTGCAACTGTGCCATTGATCACTTCCGTCAAATTATGAGGAAGCATATTCGTGGCCATACCTACGGCGATACCGGAGGCACCATTGATTAATAGGTTGGGTAATTTGGTAGGCAGTACCGTAGGCTCTTTGAGAGAGTCGTCAAAGTTATTGGCGAAGTCAACGGTATCCTTACCGATATCGCTAAGAATTTCGTCAGAAATACGTTCCAAACGGGCCTCCGTGTAACGCATCGCTGCAGGGCTATCTCCATCCATGGAGCCAAAATTACCTTGACCATCGACTAATGGATAACGCAAAGACCAATCCTGAGCCATCCGAACCATCGAATCATAAACCGATTGATCGCCGTGTGGGTGGTATTTTCCCAAAACCTCTCCTACGATACGAGCAGATTTCTTATGTGATTTATTGTAAACAAGTCCTAATTCACTCATTCCGTAAAGGACTCTTCTGTGAACAGGTTTTAATCCATCTCTTACATCCGGTAAGGCTCTGGAGACAATTACCGACATCGAATAATCGATATAGGCGGATTTCATTTCTTCCTCAATGCTAATAGGAATAATTCTTTGATCTAATGCCATGAAAATCAGGTTGTTCTGTTAAACTCAATAATTAAGTGCTTGGTCTTATAAAATCGACACAGACAAATTTTGTATTCCCTTCTATCCGTTTGATTTTAATCTATTTTCCAGCAAAAGAGGACCAAAAGCTCTTGCTTTGCAAATGATGGGCGAAGATACTAAAAATGAGGAAGCTTTTATAGGAGAAAAGCGAAAAAAACAGGGCACAGAAAAGAGCTTTGGGCATAAAAAAACGGTGATTCCAAAAAATTGGAATCACCGTCAAAAATCATCAAAGTGAATATTTTATTGTGTCAGGTAGTTTGACGGAAGTATTTGTATTTTTTCTTCTGAGCATTTTGAAAAAATAAAAATAACTTGGTTCCGTATCCTATCAAATTTTAAGTTAGAAAATGGTGGTTTAATTTTGTTTCATGGCTACGCGATACTCCGTTTTATCATGCTGATTTACGGTCCAATAGTTATAGTCACGTACCATTCGATCTAAGTTTCTATAGTTGAAATCCTTAGCACCTACCCTATTGGATAGTGCGGAATAATCACTAAATACTTTCTTAGATACATCGGAGTAGCTATCTCGCTCTACTTTCTCTAGATTTCCATCTTCTCCTTGTAGGTA
>CAYQRA010000993.1:0-2369 GCA_964419315.1 uncultured Saprospiraceae bacterium
TTGGAAGATCGATTGCTTTGGATAGATGGAGAAATGCAAGAAATCGACCAACCGTTTTATAATATCAATGATTACTTCGTTCCCAAAGTATTTCCCAATCCCTTTTATGAAAGCTTTAGCTGCGAGTACTATATCCGCGCGACCGAAACATTTCGATTGCAACTTTTTGATGCCCAAGGAAAGCTAGTCGCCGATCATCTCAAAAATAATCTCCCAAACGGAACCAATACCTTCCATTTCTCTGGGCAAAACCTTGCTGCCGGTATTTATTTTTATCAAGTCCGTATCAATGGAGAAATTAAGAATCTGGGGAAAATTGTTAAGGGCTTTTAAAAGTTTCTTAAAGCTTTTCTTTTCTGACCTTCTGGCACAGAGATTGTCTTTCCTTACCTGCATTTAAGTAGGCCATCAAATCACATTTAAATATTTTTGAACGACCACTTAAATCAAGCGAATGGACCGAAGTGTCCTGACCTAACAAAGGCCTTATCCCGAAACTCCACATTGATTAAGAAGCGCTGCTAAACCAGTTCATTGGGTTTATTAGGGTTTCTGTATACTATCAGCCTATTAAGTTTAGTCTCCCCCGTAAGCTTTATAAAGCTTAAATACTCCCTTTTTCTTTAATAAACAATGGATCAAAAAGCACTCTTTTTGCAGATAACGTTTTTTGGTACAAATTTTGAAAATAATTATATGTTTAGATTCTAATTTGTTAAACGAAATCCGAATTAACGCTTGTTTATTGACTTCTAGTAGGTATCTCAACTAATGGTGTCAATATGTTTTCTTGAAAAAATCAATAATCATGGATATTAAATTGCACATGTTACAAAAACTTTGTCGGTCTATTTTTGCAATATCCTTTCTTTGCAGTCTCTTGGCAGTTCCCCCCGTTTATGCGGAGGTAGATGCTAGTGCTGATCTAGAGGGTACCACAAGAATTGACCTTTATGCACAATTGGAATTTTGCTTGGCTACTTTCCAGCACTGCTCCGCCAATTTGCCAGGGTCGGAACGTTTATTTCCACCTCAATTTGCACCTCCTGTTATTAATGGTGTGACTTCTACTGATCCAACTGATTGTAATCTGGATGATGGTACCATCACGATTGATGCAAGTAGTACGGATCCCATGGAATACTCCATCAATTTTGGGGTAAGCTGGTCGCCAGATAATATTTTCACAGGAGTTCCTGCTGGAAATTATACCATATTGGTTAGAAATATAGGAGAAACAGATGATGTCGCCTATATGAATAATCCTGTACAATTGGTTGATCCAACTCCTCCAATGCTTTTGACGGTAAGCCCAACGGTACCAAGTGATTGTGCTACGAGTGATGGTCAAATTATCATCGTTGCTTCTCCGGGTAGTACTCCTGCTGAATATAGCATTGACGGTGGCCAAAACTGGCAAGCAAGTAATACTTTTTTCAATCTTCCTAATGGTGTTTATTTGGCATTAGTAAGAAATGATGATGGTTCCTGCGAACAAGCCAACCCCGGAAACCCTATCGAGTTTTACTCTGGAGATGCTCCTACTATAATATCAGCCAATTCTACTCCTGCGACAGATTGTAATGCCGGAGATGGAGAAATTACAATTGTTGGTAATGGCTCAGGAGCACTGGAATATTCAATTGATGGAGGCACCGATTGGAGATCTGTAAATAATTTTGATAATCTGACTGCTGGTAATTATGAGGTAAGAATTAGAAATGCTGATGGAACTTGTGAAGTTGCTTATGCTTTAAATCCTGTAACAGTTGGAGGGCCAACGGAACCAGTTTTGACGGAGGTCTTGGCGCTTAATATTTCTGATTGTGGTGCAGATGATGGCTCTATCAATATTTCTGCTAACCCAGGAATGGGCGCTGTAGAATATAGCATTGATGGAGGATTTTTATTTTTACCAGATAGCTCTTTTAATAATCTTTTACCGGGTACTTACGCGGTAAGAATTCGTTATATTGGAGGTACTTGTGAAGTAAATTATGCCAATAACCCAATTATAATTAATGATCCAAATGATCCGGCAATCGTGAGCATTGATTCTCTTGATCCTACGGGTTGTACCAGTACAAATGGTCAGATTACGATCAATGCTACTGGTGAACGAGAATTATTTTATAGTGTAGATGGAGGAACTAATTTTCAGACGGATAATACTTTTTCCAACTTAGCGGCTGGAACTTATGATGTGGTCGTTGCTTACTCCGGTCAAGCTTGTACCGCTACGTCTAGTACCATTACTTTAGCCAATGACCCGCTTGCTGCTGTTATGCTAAGCGCGGATTCCATATCGGCTTGTTTTGATGTTGCTGGTGTGTATCCAATGACTGGAGCTTTTATTACGGTAGATGGAA
>CAYQRA010000994.1:0-2368 GCA_964419315.1 uncultured Saprospiraceae bacterium
AGAGCGTACTTTTTGGGAACGATCCAGAGAAGTGATTCGCAAATATTTTCCTTACCTCCTTTTACTGCTAGGACTAGGGACTTATCACGTTTTTGCACAAAGTAAATTGAATGCCTTAGGAGAAGAATTGAAATCGGTTCAGGCAGAAAAATCAGCATTGGGGATACTCGTGGAAAACTGTGGTAACAAAGCATCTGATTTGTTGGCCAAGGAAAAATTGCAATCAGCCGAGTTATTGAAAAATTCGGCGAGCATCTTTGCTTTGGAGGAAAAAATTAAAAATATTTCTGCTCCAAATACTTCTGTTAATTCTCCAAAGAATACTAAGAAAAATCCACTGTATTATAAATCTCTTCAAAATGTTTCTACCGAAAATAATTTCTCCAATACTACCAATCCGGGAAAAGAATTTCCAAAGACGGTGTTTAAAGAGAAAGCAAAAACAAAACTTCAGGATGTCCCTGATAAAGCTATTTTCGATTTTGATTTTTATCCGGTAGCCCCTTTAGTTTCGAAAAGGCTGAATACTATTTCTTTAGGGAAAGAAAAGCAATATTTTGCACCATTGCGAGGTACGTATTCCAATGCTTCCAAGTTTTTACAATTGATTGATCCAATAGGGGAGATGGATAGATCGAGGCTAAAATTCGGATATGAATTCAAGGCTTTCAAAACCTTTGTGTCGAATTCTAAACACTTTAATTTTGGACAAGCGCATGGTCTACGGATGGAAAGGTTAATTTCCAAGAACCTTGCCATTACCGGAGCGGTACATTTTATGGGTCAAGATTATAAAATCAGCAATGATGGAAAACCTATCCCCGTTGTGGATTTATTGAGATATCCGGGAGGCAGTAGCTTTGGCGAGAAAGTGAATAAACTAGACGTAGAATCTCCTTATATAGATTCTCCTTTAGGCTTTAAATGGTCTCTCAAAAGAATGGAAAATGGTGCTGCCATATACCTCAATCCAACAATGGTTTGGCAGCTTTATTTACCACAGACCTTTACTTATACACTCCTCGGCGATTCCAAGATAGAACGAAAAAATAAGCAATACTTTGGATACTTTGGTTCTGCTAATATTCAAGTCGGTTTGGAAAAATCGATTCGAAATAATCTGATCTGGCAAATCGGCGTATGGGGCGAAACAAGCTTTATCCCTATGGGCGTTGAGGAGCAAAAAATCACCATGTTTGGATTAAATACTGCTATTCTTTTTCAAAAATAATCTTATTGCTGCAACAAAAAGAAAAGGATCGACACCAGTGTTATTGAAGAAGAAAATTTAAAAGATCCAAAAAAAATTAAGAACATGAAAAATTCAATTACAGCCATATTCCTTTTGCTTATCCTTGGTACTTCCGCTTGCAAAGTCGAATTATTTTCTTGTCTCAAAGGAGAAGGAGAGGTGGTAACCAGAACCGTTTCTATTGCCGATATAAGAGGGATTGATATTGATATTAATGCGGAAGTTGTGATCAAAGAAGGAGAAGCTCAGGTCATTGAAATAAGAACCTTTCCTAATGTGATCGACCGGATCTTAGACCATTCTAAAATCAATGGAGAGCGGTGGGATATTAATTTGAAGGGCTGCACTAATGTCAGTGATGTTCAGTTTTTTATTACGCTTCCGACCATTAAGGAAGTAGCGATTAATGGTTCGGTGCAAGTTCGCACAGAAGGCATTTTTCGGAATATCGAAAAACTAAATCTAGAAATAGATGGCGATGGCGACATTGATTTTAAATTAGCAAGTGTTTCTAAAGTAGATATGCAAATCAATGGCAATGGGGAAATTAGAGTAAGTGGAGCCACGGATGATCAAAGCATAGATATCAGCGGTACCGGAGTAATTCGAAATTTTGACTTAATGTCTAATTCTACCAACCTCAAAATCAAAGGGGTTGCCGATTGCAATATCTCCGTTAGCGATATCCTTTTTGCAGACCTTGCCGGTGACGGTCGCATTTGTTATCGCGGAAATCCTACCCTCAATCTCGATAATTCAGGAACCGTTGAAGTCGTAGATTGTAATTAATAATTGATTGTTTTTGCTTTACAGGGATTCATTGGTTCGCCTGTGAATGAAGATAAATCACACCTAAGATGGACAAGCTTCACTTGATTTAGTTGGGCTTGTTGACTAAAAATCCTACTAATTTCTTATAAAATTTTGACGAAATGAAAAATTCCATTTTTCTACTGACCTTGCTATGCCTATTCGGAACTTATTCGCTACAGGCACAAAATATCACCCAAACCATTCGAGGAAAAATAATCGACAAGGAAAGTAAAATTCCATTGATCGGTGTAAATATTATCTTACCTAATGCTAAAGAATTATCAGGCGCCAGTACAGATATAG
>CAYQRA010000995.1:0-2368 GCA_964419315.1 uncultured Saprospiraceae bacterium
GTGGAAGAGGGGCTGTCAGCTAATCGCCATAAAGACCGTTTCAAATACATAATGCCAATGTGGTAAAAAGTAACAGTCCTGACTTATTTTTTTCTATTTTTTTTATAACATCACCCTTGATATCCTAAATTGGGAGTTTTTTATCTGGAGAAGTTGTTTAAAAACTGCGGATTGAGGTGAAAAATAGAAATTCCTAAACGACTTCCGAAATAAATCAAAACCCTTGAGAATCATTTTTAACTGCCTTCTTTGCTTTTTTATTCTTTTGACTTCCATTGGAGCACAAGAGGAAGCGAGCCGACAAGATAGCACCAGTGGTAGGAAAGTTGGACTAATCGTATTGCCCATTGTTTTTTATAGTCCAGAAACCCGCCTAAGCTTTGGAGCAGCAGGAAGCTATACTTTTCGATTTAAAGGAGAACAGCCAGAAAGTCGACCTTCCCAACTGCAATTAGGCTTTGCCTATAGCCTCAATAAGCAAATCTTATCCTATATCCCCTTTCAGTTTTTTGTAAAAGATGCGAAGTATCGGTTTTATGGAGAAGTTGGCTATTATAGATATGTCTATGATTTTTATGGGACTGGCCCTTTGCCAGGAGAGCGAGAGGTTTATTCGGTCAACTTTCCACGACTTCGTCTAAATGCCCTGTATCGCATGCAAAAAAACATCTATACTGGTCTACGGTATTGGATGGATGATTTTAATGTGGTAAAAGTAGAAGAAGGCGGCCTTTTGGCAGAAGGAAATATAGGGGGGAGTGGGGGTAGTTTTATTTCTGGTGTTGGACCTCTATTTATTTATGATAGCCGTGATCACCTTTTTAGTCCTCAGCGTGGATGGAATATTGAGGTAGCGAGTTTTTTTAATGGCTCTTTTTTGGGAAGTGATTTTGAGTTCTCTAAATGGACCGTTGATGCCGCTCGATTTTTCTCCAATCGCTGGAATCATGTTTTGGCACTGAATACTTATGGAGAATTTACCTTTGGCAATGTCCCTTTCAATCAGCTCTCCCAATTGGGAGGCAATAAACGGATGCGCGGCTATTATGAAGGCTATCTTCGCGATCACCATTATTGGGTGCTTCAAGGAGAATATCGGATGCCTATTTTTTGGCGCTTTGGGGGAGTACTTTTTGGAGGACTTGGCGGTGTGGCTCCTCGGATAAGAGATTTTAAAGGAAAAGAAGCCACTTATCATGCGGGCTTAGGCTTGCGATTATTATTAGATAAAAAAGAAAAATTTAATTTGCGAGTCGATTATGCTTTTGGCAAAAATAGCACTGGTTTTTATTTGACCGTTGGAGAAGCTTTTTAGAGCATAAGCGAAAAGTAAGCACTTGGTATTTTTATAAAATCTAAAGTTAGTTAGCAATTGATGAATCTAAGTATCATTATTCCCACTTTAAATGAGGCCGAAAACATAGAGCGTTTGATCCGTCATTTGATGGATAACAGTACCGTGGCGACTACTGAAATCATTGTAGTAGATGCTGGTAGTAATGACCATACTGCTGCGATTGCGGAAGCCGCAGGTGCCAAGGTTTATGCCAATGGTCCAAAAGGTCGCGCGCTGCAAATGAATTTTGGTGCAGAGGTCGCCCAAGGAAATATCTTGTTTTTTGTACACGGCGATACGCTTCCTGTAGCGAGTTTTGAGCAAGATATCCAAGATGCTTTAGACGAGGGCTTTCCGATTGGCTGTTACCGTTATAAATTTGATTCGCAAAAACCGCTTCTTAAAATAAATGCTTATTTCACTCGATTTAATTTTTTGTGGTGCCGAGGTGGAGACCAAACTTTGTTTATTCGTAAAAGTATTTTTAAAGACCTTGGCGGTTTTAAACCCGAGCAAGTCATCATGGAAGATTTCGAATTTTTAAAAAGAATAAAAGGCAAATATCCTTTTCGCATCATTCCCAAAAGCATCATCGTCTCCGCTCGAAAATACGAAACGAATAGTTACCTACGCGTACAACTAGCCAACCTGATGGCTTTTAATATGTTTCGTTTTGGAATGAGGCCGCAGCGAATTGCTAGGATGTATAAGCGGATGTTAGGAGAGCGTTAAGGAGGGAAGGAATATTGAATGACGAGTATCCAATTTTGAATATCCAATTGAAGAAATCAAATGCAATGGAACAGGATATCAGCGTCGTGGAGCCCCATTCAATATTGTTTACTGTATTAGTTCGTTCCTCATGAACCTCCTTTGTCGGTTTGAGTATTGGATATTCTTCTCTTTCTTCTAATAAGAAAAAACTTAAAGCAAAGCAGCTAAAAGCTGCGCATATTCCTGCTCCAATTGCCATCTATTGACAGGTACAACTCCCACTGATTCACAAACCTGCCCACCCGCCAAGTTAGAAAG
>CAYQRA010000996.1:0-2365 GCA_964419315.1 uncultured Saprospiraceae bacterium
TAGCGAACTAAAGCGGACGGGCGGCTAAGACAATTAAATAAGAAAATCTGCCTTTACCAACAACCCAATAAAACCATCTATCAAAAATACTTCAATTATTAATTCTTTATCTTTATCGTATTATGGAAGGAAAAAATGAAGCGGCCATTGATGAGACCTTGGTCGAAAAACTAGAAAGAATAGCTTTTATTTTGAAAACGGTAGCTCATCCAATGCGACTGGGGATCGTTTATTTGCTAGAACAACACCCCCAATTGTCGGTAAGTGATATCTGTGAAAGGCTAGGCTCTGAACAATCTTTGACTTCCCATCATTTACAAAATATGCGCCTCAAAGGTATCCTTAGCGTCAAGCGAAATGGACGAAGCATGATGTATTCCCTAAAAGAAAGAGATGTATCTTTGATTATCGAGTGTCTTGAAAATTGCAATTGTAATATGTAAGCCTCTATTTGGAAAGAGTATCAATCTTTTCATGTAATAGTGTCTATGATCCTATCTTACCCTGTTTTACCTGATTTTGCTTTCTTCTTCTATGGAGCAGCCTTTATCCCATTGTTTGTCGGTTTACTAATCGCTCCATACCGTTTTGCTGTTTTCGCACTTCCCTCCCACTAAAGAATAGAAGAGCCCTTTTTTATTCTATTCTAAATTTTTATATCAAACTTTGCAACAAAGCGCAGAAAATCTCTGTTTAGCTTTATATCTGAATATATGAACGAATTTTCATGTATTTAGTCATGGAATTACCTTTTAGAAGGGATTATTTCTTATTTTGTACTCGATTTTCCAATAAAAATTAAGAAAAATGATCATCGAACAATTATACACCGGCTGCCTCGCTCAAGGAGCTTATTATATAGAAAGCGATGGAGAAGTAGCGATAATAGATCCATTACGCGAAACGGCACCTTACCTTAAAAAAGCGGAAAGTAATGGTGCTAAGATCAAATATATCTTCGAAACTCATTTTCACGCTGATTTTGTTTCTGGTCATTTAGATTTGGCAAAAAAAGCCAATGCCAAGATTATTTATGGCCCTAATGCGGACACCGCTTACGAAAAACACTTAGCAAAAGACGGCGAAGAGTTTCAATTAGGAAAATTAACGATTCGAGTTTTACATACACCAGGACATACACCAGAAAGTACCACCTACCTTCTATTAGATGAAACGGGGAAAGAGCATGCGATTTTTACTGGCGATACTCTTTTTATCGGAGATGTAGGGAGACCAGACTTGGCTCAGAAAAAAGAAGGTTTGACAAAAGAAGATTTGGCCGGTTGGTTATTTGATAGTTTGCGAGAAAAAATAATGCCGCTACCAAATGAGGTTTTGGTCTATCCTGCTCATGGGGCCGGTTCTGCCTGCGGCAAAAATATGGCTAAAGAAACCTGGGATAGCCTAGGCAATCAAAAGGCAAGCAATTACGCTTTGCGAGCCGATATGACCCGTGAAGAATTTATCAAAGAAGTGACAGATGGCCTGTTGCCTCCGCCTCAGTATTTTTCTAAAAATGCCCTCCTCAATAAAAAAGGATATGACAATATCGATGAAGTAATGAAAAGAGGTGCACAGGCACTTTCACCAAGAGCATTCGAAGCGGCAGCCAATGAAAATCAAGCCCTATTATTAGACATAAGGGATAAAAATACTTTTGCAAAAGGCTTTATTCCCAATTCTATTTTTATTGGAATCGATGGAAGTTTTGCACCTTGGGTCGGAGCACTGGTGACCGATTTGATGCAGCCTATTTTACTCATTGCACCAGTTGAAAGAGAGGAAGAAGCCATTAAGCGCTTGGCGCGAGTAGGTTATGATAATACGATTGGTTATTTGGAAGGTGGTTTTGCGGCTTGGGAGGGAGAAGGTAGAGAAGTCGATCAATTGGAAACCATGGACCTGACGACTTTCGAATCACAATACCAAACAAATCCGCAGATGGCCATTTTGGATGTGCGAAAACCCGGAGAATTTTCGGCGGAGCATATCGAAACAGCACAAAGTTTTCCATTGGATTACATCAATGAGAAAATGAGTGAAATCGGAACCGATAAAAAATATCATTTGCATTGCCGTAGTGGATACCGTTCTACCGTAGCCGCTTCGATTTTAAAATCTAGAGGATTTGAAAATATAGTAGATGTAATTGTTTCCTTCGATGATATTAGCCAGTCTAAAATTCCTACTGGTGATTTCGTTTGTCCAAGTACCAAGGTCAAAAAGTAATCATTCCGTACCTTGTGTGTTTATAGCTATCCACCAAAAGGATGCTTAGTAAAGATGGACTAAATTTTGTGTTCCGCTTAGTACATTGTAAATTAAATTCTTTTGCATTTTGATCGAGCCTGCCTGCCGGCAAAGG
>CAYQRA010000997.1:0-2364 GCA_964419315.1 uncultured Saprospiraceae bacterium
TGGCCGTGGTAGATGCCTCTGAATTATTGGGCGAATGGGAATTAATGGAATTTAATGGACAAGCATTACCAGAAGGAGCGAATATTGGAGCGGTCATGGGACAAACCATCGGTCGATTAATGCAGCCATTCTAAAAAATAAAAAATGAAACTAGTTACTTTTAAAAATAAGAAAGGACAAATCCGAGCAGGTTGGTTAAAAGGAAAAACGGGGCTTATTGATATGAAATTAGCGGACAAACGTTTACCAACGAAACTCCTTACCTTTATCGAAAAGCATGAAAAGTTTTTTCAAATTATTAAAGAAAATAAATTAGAAAAAATAAAAGCTCATTATAAAGTTTCCCAAGTAGCACTACTCCCTCCCCTACCAAAGCCACCGAGCATCCGAGATTTTATTGGATTTGAACAACACATGTTGAATGCCTCAAAAGCTTTTGGTCATACCATTAAAGAAACTTATTACGACATTCCTCTTTTCTATTTCACCAATCATCACGCAGTGTATGGTCCAAACGATGAAATCAAAAAACCAGCTAAGGAAACTAAGTTGGATATGGAATTAGAGTTGGCGGTGGTTATGGGAAAAAAAGGAAATGATATTGGTGCCCAAGAAGCAGATGACTATATTTTTGGGTACACTATATTTAATGATTGGACAGCGCGTGCCATTCAAGGGGAAGAAATGAAAATGCCACTAGGCCCTGCTAAAGGAAAAGATTTTGCCAATGCCTTTGGCCCCTGTATTGTCACAAAGGATGAATTCGAAAAATACCGTTGCAAGCTCACTAGAGCTCGTCATCCCAAACATTTGAAAATGCCAGAGCATAAGGAGAATCGTTTTGATGTAAAAATGACGGCCAAAATTAATGATCAATTGATTTGTGAAGGAAATTATAAAACCGTCTATTGGGCTTTTCCAGAAATGATTGAACGGGCATCTAGAAATAATGTATCTTTGATGCCAGGAGACATCATCGGTTCTGGCACCGTAGGCTGGGGATGCTTGGTAGAAAATAAATTCAGCGTACATCGACCTTTAGAACCAGGCGATGTAGTGGAGTTAGAGATTGAAGGGATTGGTATTCTGAAAAATACCGTGGTCTAAGAACAAGACCACTCCTAAGTGACTATAAAATAAGTAACGAAAATTGATCGAAAAAAATGGTTTTAGAAATCGCACATATCGAAATAAAAGATGGTCAGCAAGTGGCCTTCGAACAAAAACTAAAAGAGGCACAGCAGGTATTGAAGCAAGCGCCCGGATACTTGTCTCATGAGTTTCGAAGCTGCTTTGAACATCCTAACAAATACGTGCTATTGATTCATTGGGAAAGCCTTGAGGCGCATACCATTGGTTTTCGACAGTCCGAATTGTTTAAAAAATGGAGATCGCTAATTGGTGATTTTTTTGTAACGGTTCAAGTCGAACATTATAATAAACTGACTGGTTTTTGATCGGATCATTTTTTTCCTAAAAACATCATCCGATGTTTATGCAAAAATTATTTTGGGATAATGGCTACCGTCAAACGACTAATACAAACAATCTTTTCCTCCTCATTATAAATCCTGACATCCCAAATATGGGTTTTCCTTCCCAAATGAATGGGAGTTCCTACGCCCTTTATTATTCCAGACTTTACAGGTCTGATATGGTTGGCGTTTACTTCCAAACCGACGGCTACGAATTTTTCTAAATCAATAATCGAAGCACTGGCATAACTGCCAATGGATTCTGCTAAAACGACGGAAGCTCCTCCATGCAAAATGCCCCAAGGTTGATGGGTTCGGGTAGTGACGGGCATGGTGGCAATAACTGAATTTCCAGTGACTTCGGTAAATTGTATGCCTAAAAAACTACCGATGTATTCGGGGCCATTATTAAGTTTTTCAATATCTATTTTTTCAAGTTTGCTCATAATTATTTTTTTATCAATCTCGGCAAAGGGGTAAAATTTGTATCGCCCTTTTTAGGTCAGGTCTTTCAATAAAGATTGCTTTAAAGCTTCTGGAAAGGGCAATGATTTTCTTTTGACTTTATCAAAGAGCACCAAGGTAACTTTCATATCACTTACCTTTTCTTTTGTTCGCCCATCGTACATTTCATGTAAAATTTTGAAAGAGTTATTTCCAATAGCTAAAAGTTGGGATTCGATGTATAAGAGATCATCTTCAAAAACTTCCTTGTAATAATTGAGGATTTGGTTCAATGCTACTACCCCCACTTTATCATTTCCACCAAATTCTTCTAAGCCCATTTCGAAGCTAAAATGATGTCCGGCCAATTCGAATTTATTCATGTAGTACATGACATTCATATGGCGATTGGAATCACATTCCCAAGTCATCACGACGCCTTTGT
>CAYQRA010000998.1:0-2363 GCA_964419315.1 uncultured Saprospiraceae bacterium
TTTAGAATCGTCCCAAACAAAAAGGAGCCTGTCGATCGACAGACTCCTTTTTGATAACGATTAATGTATTGAAATTTATTTTACATCACCCACTTCTAATTCATAAAGCTTCACTTTTCCTGACGATCCCGCATCTCGAGATTGGAAGTAGTTTCCGACTTTGAAGTAATTTTCAAAAATACCCCAACGGTCCATATCTTTTCCTTTGTAAACGGCTTTTTGAAAACCATTTAAAACGATTTCCATACGTCCTTCCGTGACGATAATTTCGAGGGTAAATCGATCCCCTTTTTCGATCGGCGTATCAAAATTATACCCTTTGTCGTCTCCCCATGCTTTCTTATCTAGAATATCTTTGTCGGCAGCGCTATGGTTTTTTAATACTTTGGTCTTCACTCTAATTTTTCCTTTATCGTAGTAGATTTTAAGAATTGGAGGAGCGTTATTATCTTTTTGACCAATTAGATCTCTTTGTTCGTTGGTCAATCGACCGTGAATTTGAGCAATGATGATTCTATGTTCCTTTCCGTTTTCATCTTTTGAAACTTGGTCTATCGACATTTTTGCTTTCATTCTCCGCCCTTGTTTGAAGGTCCAGTTGGTAGAATTGCTGCCAGAGACCATTTGTTCTCTTAGTTCTGATCTAGAGTACTTGGTGTTGGCAGTAGTGGAGGCAGGGTAGGCGTGGAAAACAATAGAACCATCAGAAGAATCATTATACATAAATTCCTTTAAAACTGGATTGGTGGCATAGTCAAAAATTTCTGGAGGACTAACTTCCATTGCTTTACCATCTGCTCTGGCCGTTGGAATGGTAACTTTCCAATGCGTCAGATCAATATTGGCTACTCGGTTGTTTTTACCACCAGCAGATTTTGCAGTGGCACATCCCATACTGGTTAGCATGCCCCAAACGAACACAGTGGATAAAAGATATAAGAATGATTTCATGATAAAAGTATTTTTAGTTTTTTCTGATTTCTTCTATTCTGCTTAATGATTCTTTGGTTAGCGATTCTATTTTTGCTAAATCGAAATTTCCCTTATCATCTTTGGCCATTAATTTCGAACCCATTCCGACACAGTAGGCACCCGCATTGATCCAACCTTTTAGGTTTTCGTAATCAGGTGAGACTCCTCCCGTAGGCATGATATTCGTCCAAGGTTGAGGTGCTCTCACAGACTTGATAAAGTTCGGTCCATAAATACTACCAGGGAATAATTTAACGATTTCACAGCCTAGTTCTTCGGCTCTGGCGATTTCCGTTAAGCTACCACAGCCAGGGAACCATAATACTTTTTTTCGATTACAAACGATGGCTATATCTTCTCGTAGAACAGGAGTCACAATAAAATTAGCGCCTAATTGCATGTATAAACTGGCGGTGCCACCATCGGTTACCGAACCCACACCTATCATCATTTCAGGCATTTCCTTCATAGCATGTTTGTACAATGCTGCAAACACTTCGTGTGCATAATCTCCTCGGTTGGTAAATTCGAGCAGTCTTGCGCCTCCGGCATATAAAGCTTGTAATACTTTTTTTGCAGTATCAATATCTGGATGATAGAAGAGTGGAACCATTCCTTGCTCTGCAGCGGTCTGAAATACTTTTAGTCGTGTGAATCTTGCCATTTTCTTTTTTAATATTTTGTAGCTTGAGTTAAATATTAAGAATGCACTTTTACTATAAAATAATTATCCCTACCGAGCAACTCTTCCACTGGCATCACCACTCATCAATTTTTTTACTTCGTCTATAGTCGCTAAATTAGCATCACCATAAATAGTATGCTTTAAACAAGAAGCTGCTACTGCAAAGTTGAGGGCATTTTGATCATCATCGGGATATTGTAGTAACCCATAAATCAAACCGCCCATAAAACTATCTCCACCACCTACTCGGTCTACAATATGAGTAATTTGATAAGTTGGGGCTTCGTACAAAGTCTTGCCGTCGTATAAAACACCAGACCAAGTATTATGAGAAGCACTGATAGAGCCTCTTAAAGTCGTGATGACTTTTTTAGCGCGAGGGAACATTTTCATTAATTGCTGTAAAACGGATAAATAGGATTTGGCGTCCACTTCGTGACCAGCCGTAACGTCCAGTCCCTCAGGATGTAAACCAAAATGTTTTTCCGCATCTTCTTCATTTCCCAAAATTATATCACAACCTGCCACCAAGTCTGGCATCACCTCGCCTGGTTCTTTTCCATATTTCCATAGTTTTTTTCGGTAATTCAAATCAGTAGAAACGGTTACTCCCATTCTATTGGCCACTTGAATGGCTTCTAAGCAAGCATCTGCTGCTCCTTGCGAAATAGCAGGCGTAATTCCGGTCCAATGAAACCATCCAGCA
>CAYQRA010000999.1:0-2360 GCA_964419315.1 uncultured Saprospiraceae bacterium
GAACAAACGCTTCTTTTAGTCGCTTTTTGGTTCTTATTTTTGATTGACCACGGGATTTGTCCAAGAACGTTTTTATTTACGTTGGGAGTTTTAGCTCGACTTTAGCCTAAAGTAAAATTATTGGTGATGCACATCCGAAGATCCAGAAACGCTTTTATTTCCTATTTGTGCTTTGCCTTTATAGTAAACATCACTACCACCGCTTGCACTTAGATCAATTCTTTCCATTACATTTACATAAGCATCAGATCCACCCGAGGCAGATACATCACATACTTTTGCTTGGAGATCATAGGCTTTGATATCGGAGCCGCCGGAGGCAGAAAAATGACATTCCGAAGCCGTTCCTTTTAAGTCCGCATCAGAACCACCACTCACCATGCAATCTAGGTGAGCAACTTGGATATCCAAATAAAAATCCGATCCACCAGAGCCCTTCAAGCTTAGTTCGCCTGATTCCAAATCTCCTTCAGAATAGACATCAGACCCACCGGAAGCACAGATAGCTTCGATCGTGGTCATCACTACATTTACCCTTACTTTTTCCGCTTTTCTCCATCCTTTCTCCGAATAGATCCTAAGGGTATTGCCCTTTACCTCTGTTTTGATAAGCGGAATAATATTTCCATCCGCCTCTACTTCCACTGCACTAGATCGCCCTTGGGTAATGTATAAATCAATTCCACCACCAACGTTTACTGCTTCAAAGGAGGCCAATTGTCGGTTTTCTTTTTCCACAACACCATTGCCAGTAACTGCTTTTCCTCCCCATTGGGCAATAGCGAAATGGCTGACTAATAATAGTGCAAATAGAGATAAATAGGACTTTTTCATAATTTTCATTTTAGGTTTAATTTCTTATTTTTTTGATTCAATTTTTAGAAGATATAAGAAGAGACAGCTTCCGAGGCTAAGGGTTGCATGAAAAGGAATTACTATTTACGTTGATCTATAATTCTTTGTAATTTTCCACCTTGACTTCTGGGGATTGTCCCCATTGGTGCTAGTTGTACTTTCATCGTCAAACCTATGGTGTTTTTAATTTTTTCAATCAATTTTTTTCGGTAAAGATCTTTGGTAGGTTCAAAACCAGCAGCGACTTCTACCGCTACCAAGACTTCATCCATGGTTTTTTTCCGACTAACAATCAATTGATAATTGGGGGTCAAAAAATCAAATTCATTGATCACTTCTTCGACTTGAGTATAGAATAAATTGACGCCTCGGATAATGAGCATATCATCTGCCCGACCTTTGATTGCACTCATTTTGATGTGCGTCCTTTTTCCTTGTTTGTCATACGAGAGACTACAAATATCATTGGTCCAATAGCGCAGCAAGGGCATGGCCTGTTTGGTCAAAGTGGTAAAAACCAAAACGCCTTCTTCGCCATAAGGCAAAGGTTCTCCTGTATCTTTATCCACCACTTCTGGAAAAAAATGATCTTCCCAAACATAACTCCCCGTTCCTTTTTCTTCAAAATCTTCCTGTGAAACTCCGGGACCCATGATTTCACTCAATCCATAAATATTGGTGGCGGTAACCTCCAAGCCCAATTCCACTTGCGAGCGGATGGCTTCCGTCCAGGGCTCCGCCCCAAGTACGGCGTATTTGACCGCCAAGGATTGAGGATCAATATTCCGCTTGATCATTTCTTCCGAAAGCGTCTGTGCATAAGAAGGCGTACAACAAATAACCTCTGGTTTAAAATCTTGCAAAATCATAATTTGTCGATCCGTCATTCCTCCTGAAACAGGGATCACGGCCATCCCCAATTTAGTAGCTCCACCATGCATCCCCAATCCGCCCGTAAAGAGTCCATAGCCATAAGCATTATGTAATTTCATTCCCTTTTTTGCTCCCGCACAAACTAAAGATCGCGCCACCACTTCATCAAAAATTCGCAAATCATTTCGATTATAAGACACTACGGTTGGCTTTCCAGTAGTTCCACTGGACGCATGAATTCGGTGTACCTGTTTCATCGGTACAGCCAATAAGTCAAAAGGATAATTATCGCGGAGATCAGATTTATGAGTAAACGGGATCTTATGCAAATCTTTCACGCCTTTGATCGAAGAGGGCTTTATACCGGCCTTCTCAAATTGACGTTTATAGAAGGGAACTTTTGCATATACTTTTTGGACGAGTTGGATCAATCGCTCATCTTGGAGTTTTCTTAATTTTGGAAGTGCTAAAGTTTCGATTTCTTTGTTGTACATTGGTTTGTGGTTAGGATCATCAGAGGAAAGTCTAAAATAGAAAAAAGATGGGAGGATTGGGTAGTTCGTGACCATTAAAAAAATTTGACCCTACGAGAGCTTCTTATCTTTACTTTTGTTAAAAGCAAAAAAAATGAA
>CAYQRA010001000.1:0-2352 GCA_964419315.1 uncultured Saprospiraceae bacterium
GCGGTATTGTCAATTGCTGGAGATGTAGATACAGAGGAAATTTTGGAAAAGGTAAAAAAGAATTTTGGTAGCATTGCTGCTGGGCCAACCATCATAAGACCAGATATTAATATTCCATTTCGAGCCAGCGACACTCGCCAATCTTATGAAGATCGAGTCCCAGAATCAAGAATTGTGATGACTTGGAATACTGCCGAATGGGGCAATTTAGAAGCGGATCATTTGAACTTGACTTCGGATATTTTGGCGCGAGGTAAAAATTCTAGACTTTATAAAAAACTGGTCTATGAAGATCAAGTTTGTAGCTCCGTTGCTGCTTTTCAATGGTCTAAAGAAATTGCGGGTAACTTTATTATCCAAGCTAATGTAAAACCTGGGAATACCGTAGAGGAAGTAGAGCAAAAAATCAATGAAGTGGTCGCAGAGTTTTTGAGAAATGGACCAACTGCGCAGGAAATGAAAAGGGTCAAAGCAGCTTATTTTTCTACCTTTATCAAAGGGATAGAACGGATCGGTGGTTTTGGTGGAAAATCAGATATCCTAGCTAGCAATATGGTCTATGGAGGATCTCCAGATTTTTATAAAAATACCCTCGAAAATATTTCTAATACCACTGCGATGGATATTAAAAATACTGCTAACAAATGGCTGAAAAGAGGAAAGCACATTTTAGTTTGTAATCCTTTTCCAGAATATTCTAGCAGTGAAGAAGATGTAGACCGCAGCAAACTCCCAGAATTGGGAGCACCAGTAGCTGCAAAATTCCCAAAATTAGAAGAAGCTACCCTAAGCAATGGAATGAAAGTCGTACTGGCCAAAAGAGAGGGAGTACCTACAGTAGTAATGAACTTACTTTTTGATGCAGGCTATGCAACCGATCCATCTGCTAAGGCGGGACGAGCTTCCATCTCCATGAATATGATGGATGAAGGAACCAAGGCGATGAATTCTTTACAGATCAATGAACAACTCAGTTTATTGGGCGCTTCTCTTGGAACTGGTTCTGACCTTGATGGCTCTTTTGTAAATATGACCACCCTCAAGCCAAGTATAGATCCAAGTATAGATTTATTTGCAGATGTTATTCTCAATCCTGCTTTTCCTGAAAAGGAATTCGATCGTTTGAAGAAAGATCAATTGAGCCGTATCCAAAGAGAAAAAGCAACTCCGATTCAAATGGCATTGCGGGTTTTTCCTCAATACCTCTATGGAAAAGACCACGCTTATAGTCTGCCGCTTACCGGTTCTGGTTTTGAAAACTCAGTGGAAGGGATGGAGCTTTCTGATGTTCAAGATTTCTACAAGGATTGGATCAAACCTAATAATGCAACAATGGTAGTGGTTGGAGATTTGGAAATGTCCGAATTGACTGCAAAATTAGAGAAGCGTTTTGGCAAATGGAAAAAAGGGAATACGCCCTCGAAGACCATTGCAAAAGTACCGGTTGGAAAAGGGAAAAAATTATATTTCATGGATCGAGCGGAATCCCAACAATCGGTGATCATTGCCGGATACTTGACCAACCCTTATGGGGAAATACCTCAAGCTGCTGAAGAAACGATGATTAATGTTTTGGGGGGACAATTTACCTCTCGTCTAAACATGAATCTTCGGGAAGATAAGCATTGGTCTTATGGTGCTCGTTGTTTTGTCTGGGATGCCAAAGGGCAAAGACCTCTTATGGCTTATGCTCCAGTACAAACCGACAAAACCAGCGAATCTATTCAAGAGATCATCAAAGAGTTTAATATGGTTATTGAAGAAAAGCCCATCATGGAAGAGGAAGTCGTTAAAAATACCACCAATAGCATCATGGAGTTGCCAGGTCGCTGGGAAACCAACCGAGCAGTAGCCAGCTCCGTTACCGAAATCGAAAAGTACGATTTGTCAAAAGATTATTATCAAAATTATGATCAGATGATGCGCAGCCTCAAAACGCAAGAGGTGCAGGAAGTGGCCAAAAAAATGATTCATCCTGATCAACTCAATTGGTTTGTCGTAGGAGATAAAGCTAAAATCTTGGAAAGCTTGAGAGCTTTGGATTTTGATGAAATCATCCTTGTGGATGGAGATGGAAATCCTTTGGAGGTCTTGAAGAAAGGAGATGCTAAACCTTAGTAGAGGGTACTCAATTTTCTATTAATTATCAAAAAACGTTCTTTGGTAATGCCGTGGTCAATCAAAAAGAAGAATAAAAAAAACGACTAAAAGAAGTGTTGTTTCTTCTTTTTGATTGACTCACACACGGGATTTGTCAAAGAATCAGAAACAGACATCCTCGGATAGTCGATGCTTATTTTTTCACTTTTTTCGGAGATAATAAGTCGTAAGAGATGTCCTTACCGGCATGAA
>CAYQRA010001001.1:0-2339 GCA_964419315.1 uncultured Saprospiraceae bacterium
GATCCCCAAAGAGCCAGCTGAGTTTTGCAAGATTTTCGGTACTTGGTTTTTGAATCGTTTGTACTGCAAATATTTTGTTGGTAGTTTGCCCAAAAAAGAGGATCATATACTGACTTTTTTATAGATTTCTGTACAAAGTGCAAATGTCTTCTTTTTATGGGGAAAATAATAGATTTTAATCCAAAATAGTTTGGGCAAGTTTTGGGAATTGGTTTGGCAAGGGAAAAGTGGAGTAGGTCTATTGACCTCAAGACTTAGGTATAGGACTTAGGGAAATGAAGAAAAGGCTTAGCCAGCAACATCAAATAAACCAGAAGACAAATACCGATCTCCCCGATCACAAACGATTGAGACAATAATGCCACTATCCAAAGTCGCCGCCAATCGCAAGGCAGCCGTAGCGGCTCCGCCGCTACTCATCCCCGAAAAAATTCCTTCGGAATGCGCAAGTCTTCGAGCCATTGCTCGGGCTTCCGCCTGACTGACCTCTAATACTTGATCCACTTTGTTGGGATTAAAAATCTTAGGCAAATAAGCTTGTGGCCACTTTCGAATACCCGGTATTCTGGAGCCATCAGTTGGTTGCACCCCTACAATTTGAATAGCGGGGTTTTGCTCTTTCAAAAAAGTGGAAGTACCCATGATGGTGCCAGTGGTTCCCATCGCAGAGACAAAATGGGTGACTTGTCCGTCCGTATCTTTCCAGATTTCTGGTCCCGTACTTTTATAGTGGGCTTTCCAATTATCAGCATTGGCAAATTGATTGAGCATCACAAAACCATCGTTTTTTACTTTGGAATCTGCGTAATCTCTGGCTCCTTCGATACCTCTATCGCCTGAAGTAAGGGTCACCTTGGCGCCATAGGCACGCATGGTTTGTACTCTTTCTTTGGTGGCATTTTCGGACATGACCAATTCGATATCCAAGCCATAGACTCCTGCAATCATCGCTAGTGCGATGCCAGTATTGCCACTGGTCGCTTCGATCAATTTGGAGTCTTTTTTTATACTTCCACGTTCGAGTCCACTTTTGATCATATTGAATGCTGCGCGATCTTTTACACTGCCCCCCGGATTGTGCCCTTCTAGTTTAAAGAGAAGTTTTACTTTAGGATTGGTGTTGAGTACTCGGGACTGGACAAGCGGCGTATTGCCAATTAAATCTAAAAGACTAGGAGGCGGCATGTGGACTGGTTTTTATTTTGATTTCTGGAATGTGGTAAACGGTAGAGTTGGGAGGTATGGACGAAGTGACCCAAGCATTACCACCGATGATACTATTTTTTCCAATGATGGTTTCTCCACCTAAGATGGTCGCATTGGCATAGATCGTGACATTGTCTTCGATTGTTGGATGACGTTTGGTTGCTTGTAGATTTTTGGCTACAAAAAGACCTCCCAAAGTAACCCCTTGGTATATTTTGACATTTTCCTTGATAATAGCCGTTTCCCCAATCACGACTCCTGTTGCGTGGTCAATAAAGAAGGATTTGCCAATTTGGGCACCGGGATTGATATCTACTCCTGTTTGTCGATGCGCATACTCGGTCATAAGTCTGGGCACGAGTGGAAATCCTTGTTGGTAAAGCGGATGTGCTAAGCGATAGATCGCAATGGCATAAAAGCCGGGATAAGCCATATAAACTTCTTCAATGGAGAGCGAAGCGGGGTCGCAATTGACGATCGCTTCTGCATCAAGATTGAGCAACTCCAGTATATTGGGCAATTGTTCTACATAATTATTCCAGATTTCTTGACAAGGTTGATCGGTGGTCCAGCAGGCTATATCAACGAGGGTGGTGAAGTTTTTTTCTAATAATTTTAGATTATCTTCCACCTTGGTATCTATGTCAAAAAGGGTGTAAAAAAGCCGATCTATAAAGCTTTCTACCTGTTCCTTGAGTTGGAACCTAAGATTGGGTTGCTTCTTATGTTGATTGATTTTTTGAATAATGCTATCTAACTTCATAAGCGGTTTTTATGGTTTGTTCCAAAAATTGATCCATCTAGATGGAGGCGAACCATTTTTTTTAGACCTAAATCATTGGTATTATTTTCTAATTTAAGATTTTTGTAGATGCAATGCCGTGAAATATCTGCTTGCCTACTTTTTAAAACTACGGTTTCCGTAAAAATGTTTTGCTTTTGAAAGGTCAATTCATTTGTTGAAGTCTTTTGGGCTTTTCTACTTTGGCCGACTTCTTTTGATTTCCAGACACAGTTACGACAAAAGTAAAAGGAGGATTTACGGCCCCCATGCCTACTGAAGTGATCAAAGTGTTCGTAAAAAAGGAGAAGAAGGAAAGCTGGGAGATGGATTAATTGTCTTACCTTCTATG
>CAYQRA010001002.1:0-2337 GCA_964419315.1 uncultured Saprospiraceae bacterium
TGCTCAATGAAATCGTCGTTCGCGGCAACTCTCCGCGTGGCGTACTATGGAGATTAGAAGGAATTGAGATTCCCAATCCCAACCATTTTGGATCAATGGGCAACTCTGGCGGAGGAATCAGTATGCTCAGTAGTAGTACCCTTTCCAACTCCGATTTTTATACCGGCGCTTTTCCTTCAGAATTTGGCAATGCGACCTCTGGCGTTTTTGACCTCAATATGCGCAAAGGAAATAATGAGAAAAGAGAATACGCTTTGATGATTGGAATCCTAGGAATCGAAGCGGCAGCGGAAGGTCCTTTCCGAAAAGGAGGCAAAGCTTCTTACCTCATCAACTATCGCTACTCTACCCTTTCTGCCCTAGGAGCGATTGGTATTGATTTGGTGGGTGACATTTTTCCTGCTTATCAAGATATTTCTTTCAAATTTAATTTTCCAACAAAAAAAGCTGGTGTAATTTCTGTATTCGGACTTGGAGGAAGCAATACCCTTGGTTATACCCCTAAAGCAGATAGTACTACTTGGGATAATGACTTTGGAAATTTTGGATTCTCGGAAGATCAAATGATTGGAACTGTTGGCGCATCTCATCGAATTTTATTGTCCGATAAAAGTTATCTCCGAACGGTAGCCGTTGCTTCTTTTGATAATGCCAAAGAGGAATATTACACCCTCAATCCGGATAAAAATTATACAGAAGATCTTGAAGAAAAAGGAAAGTTCTTAAATACAACTTACCGAATTTCCAGTACTTATAATCACAAGTTCAATGCGAAGAATACTTTAAGAGCAGGTATCATTCTTAGCAATTTAGAATTTGATTTAAAATCTGAATATTTCGATGAAGATGAAAATAAATTTTTCACTTTATTTGACAACAAAGGCACCACTCAACTCTATCAGGCTTTTACTGCTTGGAAATATCGAGTCAATGATGAATTGACTTTTAATACTGGAATTCACTACACGCGTTTTGCGCTCAATAACCGACAAGCACTCGAACCAAGGTTCGCTACCAAATGGCAATTTGCTCCAAAGCAAAGTTTGAGTGGCGCAATTGGACTACACAGCAAACCAGAGCATGTATCTTTTTACTTTGTAGAAAACAAGGATTCTGAATCAGTAAGAACAACGCCTAATAAAAATTTAAAGTTTCTAAAATCCATGCATGCCGTATTGGGGTATGACTTACAATTCAACAGCAACCTACGCCTAAAAGCAGAGGCTTATTACCAAAAACTTTATGATGTACCAGTAGAAAATCTAGCCAATAGCTCCTTCTCTATCATCAATGCCAAAGATATTTGGGATATTGCAGGAAGCGATGTTGGAGCCGTCAATGATGGCACTGGTTATAATTATGGATTGGATTTGACTTTGGAGAAATTCTTTTCGGAGCAGTATTATTTTCTTTTCACGGGTTCCGTATTTGATTCCAAGTACACGCCAAAAGATGGAAAGACTTATAATACTCGGTTCAACACTAATTATCAAATCAACCTCTTAGGGGGAAAAGAATTTAAAATCGGTAAGAAGAAGAAAAATGTATTAGGGATAAACGGGAAATTTGTCATCGCAGGTGGAAATAGATTTACCCCTATCGACCTAGAAGCATCCAAAGAAGCAGGTTATACCATCCGCATTCCTGGTCAAGCATTTGAAGATCAGGCTTCTGCATACGCTCGATTTGATTTAGGAGTGAGTTATAAAATCAATACCAATCGCATGACGCATACAATCAGCTTCGATGCACAAAACATTACCAATCGAGAAAATGTATTCAGTACTTATTTCAATAGCGACAAAGGGCAAATTGAAACTTTTAACCAAGTTGGATTATTTCCAATATTCAATTACCGCATAGAGTTTTAAAACTGTTTAGTGAGCTGGAGGCCCGCTTGGAATGGCACTTCCGCTTAGTACCGAGATATAGTTTTTTTATACCTCAAGTTTTCAAAAATCCCTTCTTTTATCAGGAGGGATTTTTTTATGAACGCTACAGCGGATCTGACAAGAGTACAAGAATTGAATCAAAATAATTCGAGTAGGTATAAAATCCCCGAAGTCCTAATAAGGAAAGTTCTAAAGGTTTTACACATAATTGGCGTTTATATTTATCTCCAGAAAAATAAAAAAGAACAATCCTTATTGGAAATAACTTCTTCAAATACAGCCCATCCCAAAAAAATTATTTCCTCTTTTTTTTCAACTTTACCAACCAAACGTTTTCAAATTTGCTCAATAAAAGTATGAAAACGATACAAACCCAATTTTCCCTTTTATTCCTATTACTCAGTTCCTGTCTCCTTTTTGGTCAAGAAGCTACTCCGGGCGTTCA
>CAYQRA010001003.1:0-2332 GCA_964419315.1 uncultured Saprospiraceae bacterium
TGCTGGCCCATTTTCAAAAGCTAAAAAGTTTCCGGCAGGCGCTTCAAATTCTCCCATTCCTCCCGGAAAAAATGGATCACCTGTGATGGAGGTCAAAACCTCCGCCGCCGCTCTAGAAAAAGTAGAATGTCCAGAAACATATCCTGCAAAAGGAGGGGTCACAAAAGTGGGTCTTTGATAAGGCCACCAATTTTCTGCCAAGATCCAATCAACTCCTGCTACGTTAATAGTAGGATCAAGGATGTAATCTGGACCTCGCCAAGCTTTTACTTTTATTTTCCCAACATCTTCGTCTCCCACACCTGCCAAAGGATCGCCCGAGAAAACGATTTCTATTTTTCCGGGAACCAATGGAATGCCTAAAGGATCATAAGAAGGCAAGCTGGGGCTTGTACTTTGGCCACGATCTGCCATATAACGAATGGCCGAAACCGGCCGCAAATAATCATACCAACCCTTATTACTCCAAGCCACAACGGCCGCATCATGTACGGCTCCGCCAAGCGTAAAATAAGATTTGATATCCCATTCTAAGTCATCAAGTATTGGTCCCGCACCTTCCCATCTTTTTTCCAATAAAGGATTATCGTTGACATAATTGAGAATGGTGAACCAGTGGCCAGGAGGCGTTTCTGAATCAGGGCCATCGGCCCAAAACTCGGCAAGTACTCGGGTATAATCCGAACGCAATACATTTTGAGGTTCATAGGGCTGACCAGTTACTGGATTTAGATCCCATCCAGTTCCTATATCTCCACCATCAAGGGTATTATAGAAAGATTGAAGACCTGCAATATCTGTAGGATAGTCTTGTACCGCTACATTACCAATACTCGCTGGAGAAATATCCCAACGCGTGCTGTCTGCTGGGTCGAGGTGAGAAGACCAGATCGAAACGAGAGAAAAACCCCATTGGTATTCTGCCGTATTACCCTGTGCGGTATTGACATCAATATATGGTGGATCTCCACAATCTTTATAAACTTGGTATTCTTGACCAAAACGAGAATTAATGGTTTTGTCTGAGTCTTTCAAAGCAAAAGGAACCACATTTCCCCACTCGGGGCTGAGAAAAGGTATAGAACCTCCCGGAATCGGATTTCCTCCTTGATCGATAAAAACAGATAGGGAAAGTGGCTGCCAGCGATTAGGATTGGAGAGGAGAGAATTGCCCGGAATTTCTGGAGCCATATTCTGATTTACGGGAAGGTAATATTGATTTTGATAATCATTCAATTCATTGGCGCCATCCTGTTTGCCAAAATTGATCATTTGTAGTCCCAGATAATTTCCCAATGCTGCTGGGCCATCAAAGGCATAATTGATACTGATATAATTGGGATCCAAACCAAGTTCGGCCATCTTATCAAGGATTAGGAAAATGGTTTCGCTAGAGCCGGGGGAGTTTTGAAAACGATACCTTAAGAGCCGATAGGCGGCATAACTCATTGCGATTTCTTGTGCCTCTTTGGTATTGGTAACTGCTGGTACTCCGGTATAAGGACAAGTAAAACCGTCAATAGTTTTTCCTAAAAAATAGGTATCGGCATCTGTTTCATAAGCCGCCCAAGCATCATACATAATGCTGGCAGTATGGAAAAGATTTCGTGCATGTACCGTAGGGCGAGCAAAATCATTCCGAATTCCTTCTAGCAGAACTTCATTCCATTGGCGCGCTACCGAATGCTGAGCGGTTCCGAAGAATGGACTCAGACAAAATAGGGCAATGAAAAAGAATCCAAAGGTAGTAAAGGACTTAGGAGTAAGTTTTTTGTACTCCGGATTGTTAATGGGATGGTTCATATTTATTGTGTAATTGATAGAATACTTGATAATACGAGGTTTTATACTCGTACCATTAAAATACTCTTGGCTCAAAGGATTAATAATTTAGAGCTAATGTCAGGCCAAAAATAGGAAATAGGGGGGATATGTTAAAGTGTCGGCAAGAAGTCTTTATGTCGGCCTAGGACGAATAGGTGATTTTAACATTATTTTCTCAACTTTTAGGGGGGAATGCCTTGATTTCTGATTAGGTGAGGGAGTGCTTATGGTCAGAGTAACAGGCTTATATTTTGGTATTTCTACGATGTTTTGCTATATTCAGCAAGTAAATCTTTCCAAAGCTATTTTTCTTCTCTACTACTGATTCACGCTACTTCCTATAATAATATAGAAGTTGTTTTCAAATAGATAGATGATTTTTTTGCAAGTCATTGACATTCAGGCTGCCCGTCCGCTATAGCGGTTCCCTCATTTAATGCATTGCCATGCATCACCCCTAACGCAAGGTCAGGGCTTATAGCCTACGGGATCATTCTGTCATTTCAGC
>CAYQRA010001004.1:0-2328 GCA_964419315.1 uncultured Saprospiraceae bacterium
ACAGGAAACTATTCCGTAACGCTTACCGATGATCATTTGTGTGAAAAAATACTCTCTTTTTTCGTGGACGAAGCACTTCCGTTGACGACTCAATTTTCCATCAAAAACAACGACTGTAATGCTAGTGATAATGCAGCGATCACCATTCTAAATACAACAGGGGGAAATCCTCCTTATACTTATTTTTTAGACCATAGTACCGCTCCTCCAGGTACTAGTCAAGAACTAACAAACTTAGCAGCCGGTGAGTATTTCTTACGCACCGTAGATAGCCATAATTGTGAGATTTCAGAAAGTCTGGAGATTACAGAGCCGGATGTTCTGGAAGTCGATTTGTCGATCAGTCAAGAACTTACCTGCTTTGGTGGTGCAGATGGATCTATTAATTGTGTGGCCTCGGGAGGAACAAGTCCTTACACCTATCTTTGGCAAGATGGTACAACGATGATGAATCCAAGTAACATTGTTTCTGGAATTTTTCAGGTGACGATTACGGATGCTCAAAATTGTACGGTGATGGATACGATTATTTTACAAGATGGGCCTTTTATAGCTTTGAATATTGTGGAACAAAATGATGTGGACTGTTTTGGAGCAGCAAATGGTTCCTTTGTTTTAAATGGGTTTGGAGGTACTGCGCCGTATCAATATTTTGTCAATAATAACGGAAGCGATCAGGAGCAAGTTGGAAATCTTGCGCCAGGCGATTACTCTGTTTATACCGAAGATGCAAATGGATGTGTATCTGAACCTCAGGTCATTAGGATTGAGCAACCTTTATTATTACAAGCGAGTGCGAGTACAGAAGAAGTAAGGTGTTTTGGAGAGTCCAATGGTGTGGCCAATATCGAGGTGACTGGAGGAGTAGGCGACTACCTTTATCTTTGGAATAATAATTCAGAGCTGAGTGATGCGAGTGATCTTATTGCCGGAAATTATGTAGTGACCGTCACGGATGGTAATGCTTGTACGACTTCCGTCAATTTTACGGTAGGCAGTCCTGATCTTCTAGAGACTTTGGTGACCAAAGAAGACAATCTATGTTTTGCAGAAGAAAAAGGAAGGATTGTACTCGAAAGAACCACCGGAGGAACTTGGCCTTATCATTACTTTTTTGAAGAACAAGTTTGGGAGGACACTACCGTTCCTTTGTCTTTCTTAGGAGCAGCTTCCTATGAATTATTGACCGTTGATGCGCAGGGTTGTCAGTTTTTTCAATCCGTTGAAATCGAGGAACCTCCACTATTTGCACTGGATTTGGGCGCCGATATACAAATTCCTTTTGGCCAAAATGTGACCTTGGACCTAAGTGTTTCTAATGGCCGAGGGCTACCTGTAATGCAAATTTTTCCAAGCGAATTTATAGATTGTCAAGAGGAAGTACTCCTTGCGGACTGTCCGAATCCAACAGTGGTTTTGCCGACACAGAATATGTTGTATACCGTCGAATTGACGGATGAAAATGGCTGCCTAGCCAAGGATGAAATACAAATTTCATTGGATCGAACGGAGGATGGAATTTATCTGCCCAATATTTTTAGTCCGACCGGTTCTGGTTTTAATAATGTGATTTACGTTCAGTCGAATGCAAGCATAGAATCGGTGAGTCGATTTATTATTATGAATCGTTGGGGCGGGATGGTATTTGAACAAACGGATTTTGCAACCAATGATTCTGATTATGGTTGGAATGGTTTGGTAAATGGAAATAGAGCGTCTGCAGGCGTTTATGTTTGGATGGTGGAGTATAAAACTATTGATGGGAGAGTAGAGCAGTTGACGGGAGATGTGCTTTTGAGGTGGTAGCTTACCAAGCCTTTAGTCAAAACGCCATCCAACAGTAAGTTTGGTAGACCAAGTTCTAATGTGTGGGCCAAAGAGGATTTTGCGGGTAAAATTGTGGAAGTAATCGGCTTTGATGCCATAGAAAAAATGTTCCTTATTGTATACAATGGCGCCCATCAAATTGAGTTCGGGTTGAAAGTATCCTCTTTGAAAAAATTGAGGATTCTTTTCTACTTGGTACTTGATGCTTTGATAAATAATACCTCCTCCGATCAAGCCTGTAGCAGTCCAATGCCCCCGCACTCTGGAATAAGCATAGCCAGAACCAAGTCCAAATTTGATGCCTTGATGATTGGTCAAAAGCCACTGTTCCGGATAGTTGTTGGGCTCGTCTTCTTGCAGAAAAAGTTGGTAGCCGAGGGGAAGGTAAAGAAAAGCAGAACCCGCACTTCGAATTTGTCGGTTCGTCATTTGTAGAGCGGCGGAAAGAGAAAATTGGGAAGCATTAAAAAAGTAGTGGCTCGTAAGGTTGGCATAAAGAGC
>CAYQRA010001005.1:0-2323 GCA_964419315.1 uncultured Saprospiraceae bacterium
GAAACTGGGCAATTGGACTACCCTCAAAAAAACAATAATTAATTAAAATCGGAACAATTCGAACTTGTCCTTTCTCTTGGCGGGCAATGGCATTTTTAATTTCTACATCATTAATATAATCTGATGCGATGAAATTTTTGCTTACTAAAAATCTTACCTCGGTCTGCAATCCCTTTCGAAACATCTTTCAAAACTACTTCAATCCCTTTCATGATGCAATTAAAAGTGATCCCACTTCCCATTCGACCTGCTCCGACAATACCCACTCGCTTAGGTCTGAACTTACCAAAACCTTTCGGTCGATTTGCCCCCGCTTTAATGGCATTGAGATCATACCAAAAAGCCTTTACCATATTTTTGGATTCCTTGCTCAATAAGAGGTTGGTAAAATAACGACTTTCAATTCTACAAGCTGTATCAAAATCTACTTTCGATCCTTCGACCAGGGTATTAAGAATAGCTTTAGGTGCTGGAAAGTTATCCTTATATCCATTGCTAAGGCTAGCCGAAATCATGCTAATCTCCCGAGCAACAGTCGGATGATCTGCCGTCCCTCCCGGTATTTTTCCATCTTCTCTATCCCAGGGTCTTCTCCCCTCTTCGATCGAAAGGATATAGGCTCGCGCTTTTTCCATCATCTCCTGTGTATTTTTAGCCAGATCATCAATAATCCCGACCTCTAATGCTTTTTTAGGAGTATAACTTTTTCCCCTCGTCAAAATCTGGAAGGTATTTTTAACTCCTAACAACCACATCATCCGAATTACACTTCCACTCCCTGGCATCAAACCCAGAGAAACTTCAGGATGCCCCAGTCTTATTTTTTGATCATTGATCACAATCCGGTGATGACAAGCCATCGCCATTTCGAAACCACTCCCTAAAGCCGTTCCATTGATTGCCGCTACGACAGGTACGCCCGGACTTTCCATATCTCGAAAAAACTGCTTCAGCGTTTGAGAAAACTGATACACTTCTTCCGCAGACTTCGCTTCGTAGAGGTAATCAAGATCACCTCCAGCCATAAATGTTTTTTTGCCCGAAGTCAAAATTACACCTTTTACACCACCTTGAGCTTTCTCTGCTTTCAGATGCTCAAGCACTGGCAGAAAGGATTTCCCAATTTCATGATTGATGACATTTACCGGACGATCTTCCATATCCAAAGTCAAAGTCACAATCTGATCAATATCTTTACTGTAATGGATCATTTATTTTAAAGATTAAACACGTTCGATAATAGTAGCAATTCCCATTCCTCCACCGACGCACATGGTCACCAGTCCTGTTGATAAATCTCTACGTTCCAATTCATCCAGCAAGGTTCCTAATAGCATCGTCCCTGTAGCCCCCAAAGGATGCCCAAGCGCAATCGCTCCACCGTTTACATTTAGTCGATCATCGGATATATTGAGTTCTCGCTGCGCTTTCAGGACTACCGAAGCAAAAGCCTCATTGACTTCCCAGAGGTCAATATCCTTTGCTTCCATTCCTATTTGTTTCAGTGCTTTTTTACTAGCTGGCGTAGGTCCTGTCAGCATGATCGTTGGTTCAGACCCAACGACAGTTGCAGCGCTTATTTTTGCTCGCGGTTTTAGTCCTAATGCCTCGCCTGCTTCTTTCGAACCAATCAAAGCTAAAGCTGCTCCATCTACGAGTCCCGAAGAATTTCCAGCGGTATGCAAATGCTGAATACGCTCTACGGCAGGATATTTTTTCAAAGCCATTGCGTCGAAACCACCGATACCTATTTTTTCAAAAGCAGGTCGAAGTGTTTTTAATTTTTCTAAATCCGTACCGGGTCGGAAGTATTCGTCTTTATCCAAAACCAAGAGGCCATTCTTATCATAGATTGGAATGATGGATTTTTCAAAATAATTATTAGCCCAGGCATTAGCAGCTTTGATCTGTGATTCTACTGCAAAAGCATCCAGCGTCGTTCTATCAAATCCTTCTATGGTTGCAATCAGATCCGCAGAAATCCCTTGCGGTACATATCCAATTTTGGCGGAGACTTCTGGATCAAATAGCAAAGCACCACCATCACTTCCCATCGGAACCCGACTCATACTTTCCACACCTCCGGCTACTATTAATTGTTCCCAGCCAGATCGAACCTTTACTGCCGCTAGGTTGACGGACTCCAATCCAGAGGCACAAAAGCGATTGAGTTGAACTCCTGCGACACTATCATCCCAGTCTGCAAACAGCAAAGCTGCTTTAGCAATATCCGCTCCCTGATCTCCTACTGGCGTAACGCAACCGATCAATACATCGTCAACTTTTGAGGTTAAGCATATTATCAATCCGCAGTTTCCTGCGA
>CAYQRA010001006.1:0-2322 GCA_964419315.1 uncultured Saprospiraceae bacterium
CTGTGTACAAGTAGAGGTAGATGGTGCAGAAACTTACCTTTGGGTACCAGCCGATGGGGTCGATGATCCGACGAGCCCCAATCCTACCATCTGTACTTCTGTGGAACAAATTTATACCGTATACGGCTATGTAAACGGAAAATCCTGTGGGTCAGCAGAAGTGGAAGTGCTGTGCGAACAAGCCTTTGATTGCGATGGCTTTTATGTCGAACAAAGTTGTACAACTTGTAGTTGTGGCGATCCAATAATCAAGCTAAGTTTATTTGATAGCAATGACCATATAGTCGACGATCAAAGCATTGATCTGACTTGGACGGTCTACGGACAAGATTACCCCAATAGTACTAATCCTTTCTTACCTAATTATGAAGGAACGACGATCTACTCCGTTCGGATAGAATACAACATTGGAAAAGAAAAATGTGATACCACCATTTTTGGAATTGCGACCTGCTTGGGAGATTGTCCTAATTTTTCTTTAGCGACTTGTGACGAACTTCCCAATAGGGAAAGCTATAAAGATTGTGATGGTGAAGGTGCTTATTGTGATTATGGCGAAGGATACTTATTTGTGGTCGATGACCTTGGTCGGCCAGTGACGGATTATTTTATTGATTGGGGAGATGGAACAACAAATGGCGTAAACCCCAATTGGGTAAGTACTCCGGAGTGTGGAACTTACGAAGTAAAAGTTTGGAATTTTTCAGGTTGCGATACGATCATTAGCTATGATCCGGATTGTTGCAATCTATCCGCTCCGATGGTAGCATGTGATTTTTCTAAAGAAGTACCAAGGATTCGATGGCCAGAACTTTGTGGCAGCGCTTATTATGAAGTAGAAATGATTTGTTTAAATGGCAATGTAAATACCGAGGTGGTCACCATTTCTCAAATAGAGAAAGATGGCTATTATTACTATACGCCGGACTTTTCTGTAATCTGTGATTTTTGGGGCTATCGGGTAGTAGGTATTTGTGAATCTACTAAAACCCATGGAAACTATTCTGATTGTATATTCATAGATGCCCAAGGCAATTGCTTTGAGGATGATTATTTATGTGAGCTTACTTTTGGAACAAGAGAACAAGCACGTCAAGCGGAAATTTTAAATCAATTAGATTTAGCAAAAGCCAGTAAGCTTTATCCAAATCCAGTAAAAGGGGAAGAAGTCTATCTCAATATTGGGCAGCAGATTAGCGTCAAGTACGCTGAAGTTGAAGTGAGGATTTTGGGACTAGATGGAAAAATATTCAGCAGTCATTTGTTTTCAACTTCAAATGATAGGAGTGTTATTTCGACAACTGAATTGCCCACTGGATTGTATTTTGTAAGTATCTATTCCAGAGATGGAGCACTTTTGGAGTCAAAGCGTTTGGTGAAAAGTCAAGAGTAGTAAAGTGGTAGACCAGACCTAAATCTTAGCGGTCAGCAGAAAAAGTAGCACCTATAAAAAAGGAATAAGAAGGAACTACTTTTTTTGCTGGCCTTAAGTAAGTCGTTGATCATCGTAGGTAAACTATTTTTAATTTCGTGAATTAAACTTTTGCTCAACAGTAGACCTCCCCAAGCTTACCTCTGTCGATTAATAGCTTCGTTGACGAGTATTCTTCTCGGGAAGTATTTGTTTTTCTAGGAGAAATACTTATATTTGGACAACTACAGTAACTCTTGGGTTTCTACCCGAACTAAAGAAAAACCTACTTACTTATTCTCGATACAGTACAAAAGAATAAATCACTCAATGATTTATTACAAGGTTCATTTTAGAAAAGCGAATTTATTTTCTGACACACTTTATTGGTTTTACTTTTTGAGGATGGCTAAATTGATAGAATTCAATTCTAGGATGCACTTATTCTAGATAATTTTTGCCAGCCATTTTAATCTAAAAACAAAATTGCTGCTTATTGATGACCCTCAATAAGCTAAACTTCTATGTCTTTATTTCAATGAATTGACCACATTGAAACAGCCCTTGCTATGCGCAATATTAAAGGATGATTAGAAGCTAAAATTGAATTTTTTAACAATTAAATTATAATATGAAATTTTTAAAACTCTTTTTCTTTTTACTATTACTACCGATCTTTTCGCAAGCTCAAAACTGTAGTGCCAATCCGGGAGGCGACCGATCTATTTGTATTGGCGATCCTATGATTCTATTTGGGGAAGATTCGGAATACTACCTAGATCCATTACAAGTAACTTGGACGATCATTGATACGGAGGTTCCCGTACAATTGGATAATGAGAATATTTTACAACCTACTGTGACCACCTTAGATGGTAGCGATTTTGAAGCTAATCGAGCGTCCAACGAAA
>CAYQRA010001007.1:0-2320 GCA_964419315.1 uncultured Saprospiraceae bacterium
ATCGCAAAGTAAAACTCGACAAGCAAGGAAGGCACAACTAAGCTTACGCTATTCTACTATTACGTTGAAGCAATCCAGAAAGAAAAAAGCTGTTCAACAACGAGACTTACCACAACTTGATTTATTTATAGTAGAAGTGAAAGAGAAAACAGATAGTGTTCCCCAAACAGATCAAGCGATACATTGGCGGCTATTGACTACACATGAGGTAAGTACAGTAGATCAAGCTAGGCAAATAGTTCAATGGTATTGTTGGAGATGGTGGATCGAAGAACTCTTTAGGATGTTAGTTAAAGACTAAAGGATTGGAAATTGAAAGTAGCCAATTAGGAAAAGGAATTGCCCTAAAAAAAATGGTAACCCTTTGTTTGGATGAGGCTGTCAATATACTTCTATTGCGACAGGAGCGGAAAGGAGAGAATGGATACCCAGCAAAGTATTGTTTTGATTCCGAACAAGAGCAATGCCTTACCATGCTAAATAGACAAGTAGAGGGAAATACACAAAAGCAGAAAAATCCGTATTCTGCCAACTCTTTAGCTTGGGCTGTTTGGATCATTGCGCGATTAGCCGGATGGTTGCCCAATGATATGGACAAAAGGCCACCAGGAGTCATTACCATAGCACGAGGACTTAAAATTTTTCATCAACAGTACCTTGGTTTTCAAGCGGCACTCCAATTTTTAAACCCTCCCATACAAAATTCTTCTTGAATACTTCTGTGGTGAGAGTAGCTCATAAGCGGGGGAGTGGTGGGTTCGAATCCCCCTTGGCGCACTAGCGTTTTGAAAAAAAGAACAGCTTATTTTAAAAACTACTCAAGCGATTGTGTCCTTTACCTAATAAACCAATACATTTATAGTGCTCCCCCTTACAATCTCCTCCAGTTAATTTTTTTGCCAATTTAGCTTTTTTTAGATGTATTCTTGTTGTTTTTGTTAGAAAAGTTTTATATTGCAATAACCTTTATTTGCAATTCTATTCCAGCTAGTCCACACTTAAATTTTCCGGAATTAAATCACTAAACTAGATAAAATATTTATCTGGCAATCTTTTATTTAACCAACTAAAACTAGAGGGTATGAATCTCATGACGACTACATCAAAACCAACCAAGGTCTATTCTTCAATTATTAGAAAATATTTTTTGGGAACTTGGATTTTTCCACTCTTTCTCTTGATAGGGATGGGTGGAATGGAAGCCGAAGCTCAAAGCACTTGCCCAGGACTTACCCTGACTTCGCAAACGGAAGTCGATGCTTGGGGAGGCTGTGAAATCGTGGAGGGAGATCTAAGAATCTCTGGAGCTGATATTACAGATTTAACTCCCTTATCGAGTTTAAAGAAAGTCAGAGGTTTTTTTGGGATTATTGATAATGCTCAATTGAATGATCTTTCTGGGCTTGAAAATCTTGATTCCGTTGGGGTGTTTTATATTACGGATAATCAACAGCTTGAAGAGATTTCAGGTTTTAACCTCACTCAAACGGAGGTGGTAGCTTTTGGAATTGCGGAAAATGAAAACCTACAAACCATCAATGGCTTTGATAATTTTACCCGAACAGAATTTTTTTCATTTTTTGATAACCCAAATCTCAAATCTGTAGATGGCTTCAATGGCTTAACTATTATAGATGGTAACTTTCTTATTTTTGGAACTCCGAAGGTTACTAATTGGTCTGGTTTTTCTAACTTAATGGAGGTAACTAATCAATTCTTGTTTACGGGTTTTGATGAATTGGAAGAAATCAATGCTTTTGAAAACCTGACCACCGTAGGAAGTGAACTTGTTCTCGCAGCGAGTAAAAAACTAAAAAACCTAGATAACTTTGCAAGTATTTCTAATATCGGAACTATTGTGATCGTCAATAATTTAGCATTGGAAAATATTGATGCTTATAGTTCGATTACTAATTTTACAGGGAGCCTAACTATAACTGGTAATACCGTTTTGTCAGATTGCTGCGGAATATTACCCGTTCTCGAAAGTGGAACCGCTTCTTCGGTTACCATCAACGACAATCCCATGTTCTGCTCCAATGAGACAGAAATTATTAATAGCTGCGCAACTCCTCCTGTTGTTTGTCCAGGAATTACCCTGAGTTCTCAGGCAGAAGTCGATGCTTGGGGAGACTGCGAAGTTGTAGATGGAACTCTAAGGATTTCTGGAAATGACATTACGGACTTAAGTCCTTTGGCCAATTTGAAAAGAGTGACGGGAGCCCTTTTTATTAGAGAAAATGACCAGTTGGTCAGCCTTTCTGGCCTCGAAAAATTGGATTCTGTTGAAGTGTTTTTTATTAGTGATAATGCAGCACTT
>CAYQRA010001008.1:0-2315 GCA_964419315.1 uncultured Saprospiraceae bacterium
ATCATGAAGATCGTTCATCCATTCATGCCTTTTCTCTCAGAAGAAATCTATCAGAATATCCAAGAAAGAGAAGACAGGGATTACCTAATGGTGGCAGATTGGCCCGCCGGACAAACTTTTGACGAAAGTCAGAACCGTTACGAATTACTAAATGCAACCTATAATGGACTAAAGACAGAGCTGGAATTATTGGGGGTTAATGTCAGTTCCATCGAGACAGAAAATAAATTTCAATCTACGATAAATGTCTACGCTCCTCAATCGGGATACGTCCATGAAGTATTGGTCAACATGGGACAAATGATTAGTCCTGAATCTCGACTAATGGAAATCGCAGATATTGATCATTTGCATCTTGAACTACAAGTGCTGTCAAAAGATATTGGCGCCATCCGCCAAGGACAAGAAGTTAATTTTACCATACCAAGTCACTCAGAGACCTTTAAGGCAAAAGTGGTCAAAATTAATCCAATGATTCAGCATGACCAATCTACGCTTCAAGTACATTGCCATATCAACCATGCGAACAAAAAAATATTTGTCGCAGGATTATTTGTAAATGCACAAATACAATCAGATGTAAGTGCTGTGGAAGGCTTACCTTTAAGTGCCGTGCTGAAAGAAGGCGAAGATTATTTTGCCTATAAAATTCTCAATGAGGAAGCCATCAAAACGCCTTTAGCTAATGTCACCGCTAAAAATAGTTTTGTGGTTTTCGATGGAGAGAAGGAGGGACAATGGATTGTTGATGGGGCTTATTATATTGAGTAAAAATATCAGTTTCCATAAAACAAATGTAGGAGCTATCTGGAAGGTAGCTCCTATATTTAATAAGAGAATAGTTTCCAAAATACCATTTGCAAAACGAAGTAAGGGTTACCTTCCAGATAGCCCTTACCTTTCTCAAGAAAAGGCACTAGAACGATCTAATTCCCCTTCCTTTTTTTTTCCAAAAAAAAACTCGCAGATCATGTCACCCCCCTTTTTTGAAGGACACGATCTACGAGAATTTTAGCTAAGAATATGTTTACAATTTATTTTAGTTTGAAAATCAGTAGTTTGTGGTTCTGAGGAAGAAATAATTAATGAGCTTAGCGAGCTAAGTGAGTTCATTATTTCGAAGTCAGGTTCATAAAATATTGGTTTTCAGTTGATAGAAATTTAAACATATTCTAATGAAAGCTAAAGCTTTTTATCAATTAAAAATCTATTTAATCTTCCCAAAGTTTCATAAAACGACCATAGACTGCCGTTCCATTGGAATGTCCGATGACATTATAATGCCCCGTTTCCAAATCCTGAATATCTACTTGGATATTATTTTCTCCTTGAGTCAAACTTACTTTTACTTGCTTGACCGATTGGCCTAAATGATTGTAAAATTGGAGCACCATATCCTGATCTTGTCTGGAAGAAATAACGATATTACTGGTATGACTTGCCGGATTAGGATAAATGTTTTCTATCCTCATCCGCTGGGAAGTCCGATTTAATCTGGAGCTATTGTTGGGAGCAGTGGTAGTCGAACCTACATTGATCGTTTGTGTGATTTGACAAATCTCCGTCCAATTGGCATTCAATAATTTGACCTCCACATAATGATTGCCGGAAGTCAATCCAGTGATCACTTGTGGATTGCCACAATTAGCACCTAGGCAATCAAAAGCAACACTCCAATTTGGTCTAAATACCTTCATGAGGACAATAGGAGCAGAGGCTCCGCTGATCGTCATTTGACCTGCGCCAGTGGTGATGCTAATCGCATCACAATCTGAACCACCGCCACCAGTTACGGTAAATGCTTTTACTTTCGTATTATTCCCTTCGTTGCTCTCTGCCAAAACATCATCCGCATCGACTTTTACAATTAAAAAGTAATTACCCGGAGCCAAATTAGCGGGAATAGTAGAAGCTGCCGGGACATTATTTGCAGCGTCCCCTGCATCAAAATTTCCAGTCGTAATCGTTCCATCCTGAATGTCATTCGCACTCAAAGTATTATTGGTAGAGATATAAGCTTTGACCGTAAAATTGCCAACGATATCTGCGGTCCCAATATTTTTTAAATCGAAGTTGTAACTCAAAATAGCACCCGCAGCTACGGAAGCATTTGGGATCGTCAAACCGGAAAGTCTCATGTCTGGTTGCTGACCACTTGAAGAACAAGGTGCCGGAGGAGAAACACTAAAGGTCTTGCTGATACCTGCATTACCCACCTGAGTGGCTGTAAAGCTTTGACTACCTGCCGAGATCAAATAAGGGCCAACGATAACCGGAGCACCATAAGCAGAAGAAGCTACGCCAGGTATAGTCCA
>CAYQRA010001009.1:0-2313 GCA_964419315.1 uncultured Saprospiraceae bacterium
TGTGATAATGTCACGGATGGAGGAATGATTGATGGAGACGAAACGGGTTGTGATACATATGATCCCGCCTTGATTAGTAGTCCGGTTTTGCCAAGTGGGGGTACTGGTTTGATTCAGTATAAATGGGAATCATCAACGAGTTCTGCAAGTGGCCCTTGGTCTACCGCAACTGGTGGTGGAATTACCTATGATGCGGCTACCATTTCTCAAACCACTTGGTATCGTCGCTTGTCGCGCAGAGAAAATTGTCAGGTATATACTGGCCTTTCTAATGTCGTTACAAAAACGGTAGACAACTGTAGCAACCCCGGAACTTACTGTGATGCTTTGGGAACCCAACCTTGGTGGGAATGGATTGGCGATGTTGTTTTTGGTGATATTCAAAATACTTCTTTTAAAGATAGCTATGGCGATTATACGGCCATGAGTACGGATGTAGAACAAGATGGAGATTATCCGATTTCGATAAATCCGGGATTAAGCTGGGGCGGCTACCAAACCGATTTGTTTTGGCGAATTTGGATTGACTTCAATCAAGATGGTGATTTTACAGACGCAGGAGAATTGGTTTTAGAAGCCAATAATGGAAGAGACCACATTACGGGTTCTATTCAAATTCCAAGTGATGCTAGCTTAGGTGCCACGCGCATGCGGATCGCTATGCAACGCGACCTCTATGCCGGATCTTGTGAAACTTTTAGCTATGGTGAGGTGGAAGATTATACGGTAAATATCCTTCCTGCTGGTACAGGGCGAGTGGCGCCACTATTAGCGCTCTCCGCGACCAAAAAAGCACAGGTGAGTCTACTCGAATGGACGACCAATACCGCTATGCAAAATGCTTATTTTATTCTAGAACGATCCGTTAATGGCAGCGACTTTAAAGAACTCCTAAGAGTCAATAGCCAGTATGAAAGCCCTGGTAATTTTTACTACAGCCGCCAAGATGAGCAACCTGTCAATGGGATTTTGACTTACCGAGTTCAACAGGTACACCAAGATGGAAGTTATCGGTATTCTGGTATTCAGGAAATTGATTTTAGTGATTTGCAAGAAGATTTATTATTGTTCCCCAATCCAGCCAAAGAAGAATTTTGGGTGAAGTTCAATCGCTATCACGGAGAAAGTGGCCTGATTCAGATTCACAATGTCTATGGTCAATTAGTCGGAGAAAGAAAGGTCGACGAATGGACCAGTAAAGGAATGAGTTTTGATTTGGCGGATTATACGAGCGGGGTTTATTTTGTAACGCTGAAACTGAAAAATCATAAACTACTTACTGGACAATTGATTGTCTCTCAATAGAGGAGAAAGGAGTTTGTGGGATTGTAATATGTGGCGCAGCTCGAAGCTACACCGCAAATAAAAGATTTATTAACTTTAAGAAGTAGTCGATGTTTTTAAAGCATCGACTATTTTTTTACTAATAAAAAAGGTGCCTAATTTCGGCTATCCAAAAAAAATCTTGGGATTCTTAAAAGATAAAAGCTATATTCCTTTTTTTAGCAACGTCCAAATTAAAACCAAACTTTCATGAGACTTCAAGTTCCGAATTTACCAACCCTTAGTTTTATTCTTTTACAAGGCTTGTCGTCCTTGTCTTCTTCGGCACAAGAGGCATCAGCGCCTTTTTTTATTGGTGATCCTTTGCCCGATGCACCCGCTTTGGCCGAAAGGGGAAAACATGCCGTTGGTGTTCGTACGCTCCAATTGGTGCATAAAAATCAAGTGGATGTTTTGAATTCTAAAGATGGAAAAGATCCGCTTTATGATCGACCGATTACCGTGGAAGTTTGGTATCCAGCGACTTTGCTTCCTGAGGAAGAAGCATTGGTGACTTATGAGGAAGTCTTGGGGATTTCGAATGATCCCAATAGGCCTTTGATCCCTTTTACTTTTCAGGGGCGAGCGAAGCGAGATGCTGCGCCATTGCAAGGGGAAGAGGCTTATCCTTTGATTATTGTTTCGCATGGCTATGTTGGGTCGAGGCTTTTGTTTACTTACCTGACCGAAAATCTAGCTTCCAAAGGGTATGTCGTCGTGGCACTTGATCACACCGAATCTACTTTTCGAGATGCAGGACCTTTTCAAAGTACTTTACTCAATCGTTCTAAAGATGTTTTGTTTGTGCTAAATGAGGTGGCGGATTTGACAAAATCGAATACTCATTTTTTGGCAGGCTTGGCGGATACAGATAATACGGGACTGATTGGTTATTCGATGGGAGGTTATGGGGTTTTGAATGTGGCAGGAGCCGGGTATAGTGATGCGGCGATTCAGTTTTTTACAGGAATGACTGGTGGGAGCAAAGCT
>CAYQRA010001010.1:0-2303 GCA_964419315.1 uncultured Saprospiraceae bacterium
ATGTATACGGATGTACGACCAATGCCATCCTTTTTGATATCAATAATCCAAGTCTTTTGCAGTTTGAAAATTTCAACTTTAGCAATCCCACTTTGGCTTGTGGAGCTATCAATATCGATGGAACGATTACTACTGGAGTCTCAGGAGGCACCCCTCCCTACAGCTACTTTTTCGATGGACAAACCGTTCCCGCAATAAATTATACCACTTTAGAGAACGGAACTTATTCTGTAGAAATAGTGGATGCCAATAATTGCAGCATATCTAAAAGCGTCACATTAACAGATCCTGCTTTTTTTAGAATGAGCGATCAAGGTTCGATTCCTTATCAAGTCGTTCCTTGTGCTGGTTCGGTTAGTTTTCGCATTTTTGTGGAAGGTGGATTCATTGACAATTACGATGATCGATTCACTTTTAAGTTGAATGGTATCGACTGTGCTAGTAATCCAGATTGTAATGAAGTGCCAGGCTCTTATATTTGGGGTTGGGAATATTATGGAGAAACCTCTAGTACCACTTATGAAATCAGGGTGGACAATACGAATATACAAACCATTGAAGTAACGGATGATTCTGGATGCACCTTGACGTCAAATTATCAATTTGAATCTCCCTTTATTCCTGAGGTGGGATCCGTGACGAATGTTCCTCCGGCTTGCGTTGGAGAGGACTACGAGCTCACCTTTTATTTAAAAGATGTCAATGAATCCGTCTATGGATCATCCGAACCTATCGACTATGTCTTAGATGGCGTAGCAGGTTCCGTACATTTCAATACAGAAGATAGCACCGTTGGTGGTACCCCATTGATCCCTTATCAATTCACCCTACCCGTTTCCAATCCTGGCAATCACGATATCACTATTACCGATTATTTGTCCTGTACTTCCGGCAATGCATTCCAATTTGATCTACTGCCAATCGATACTTTTAAATTGGATATTTTAGAAGTAAAAGATGTACAATGTAGCAGCGACTCTTCTGGAAGCGTCACGGTTCAACTATCCGGGAATCCTCCTTTTATATTGAGTTATTCGAATTATCCTTTTGGATATTTTGATCCAGATAATCCAGATTTAGTGCTAAGAGATACCCTGATTGTTGCTGACCAAATCGCGACCATTACTAATTTACCAGCCAATTATTATTACATCTCGGCTACTAATGCCAATGGATGTTCTGTAATTGACAGCTTGATTAGCATCCAGAATCCAACGACTATAACAGCAATGCTTGCCAGCAATAGCGCCATAAATTGTACGGGAAATAATGGCATTATCGAGGTGACGAATATTAGCGGAGGAACTCCTCCCTATCAATTGGCTTTAAATGAACAAGCCTTTCAAAGCAACACCACCTTGTCTGGCGCGCAGATGCAAAATTCCATCACCATCAAAGATGCCAATGGCTGCTTCCTTTCTTTAAATTTATCAATTCCAAGCGCAGCACAAACCCTTTTTTCAAACTTTACACCTTATCAAGGAGCAACCGATTGTGCAAAAGGAGCTGCCATTCTGGAAATTCCAGCTGGTTTTACAGAACCTCTAATTATTCAAGCAATAGAACATCCCGATTCCAGTAATGCCATCCAAGTTCAAAATTATGGAACAGTGGTCGCTACTGAAAATTATCTGGACACCTTGTATGATTTAACCTTGGGTACCCATTATTACCTGATCCAAGATGGATTGGGCTGCGAGTTGATAGACAGTGTCGAAATTGCAATGGCAGATACCCTTTTAGCAGTCGTTACTTTAAATAAATTTGAAACTTGCTATCAACAATCTGCAGATGGCGCATTGGAAATAACGATGAGTGGCGGGCAAGCCCCATACATCATTACTTTAGATGGAGAAAACTTTGACACCACCTCAAATAGCTCCTCCTTCACCGATTTATCTTACGGGAATTATTTTATCCAAGTGGAAGATGCGGGAGGTTGTTTGTTTTATATTCAAGATAGTATCATCGCAGGAAGCATTCCTTGGGTAGAAGGCAATATTAACAATTTTGTTGGCTGTACCAATGATAGTTTGATGGCGGAACTGAACCTTGTTGGTTCAAACGGTACCGCTCCTTTTACATTTACCTGGGAGGACGGCACGACAACTGATCAGAAAACAGTGCTAGCACCTAGTGAATACCACATCACCGTAACCGATGCAGATGGTTGCTGGACAGCAGATAATATTTTGGTACTCGGCCCAGACACTTTGCAGATTGCCATAAACTCGATTACTGATGCCATTTGTCAAGCATCCATACTGGCGCTACGTACAGCCTCCATAAGACGCTTAAGCGGG
>CAYQRA010001011.1:0-2298 GCA_964419315.1 uncultured Saprospiraceae bacterium
TGGTTGTCAATGACTTGTCAAGAAATCATTGAGGGCTTTTTTAAACAACTTCTTTGAATTATATTTCTCCTTTCTCACTTTTGATGTAAATTTCTTCGTCTTTATATTTGGAAGGACATTTCATCAACATTTCTGTAGCGATGAATTCCTCTCCTTTCATTTTTCCGGTCAAAACAATTTGCTCGGATAGTTCAAAATCTTGAGGACGTGCCGCCAAGAGTACGACTTTGGCTTGTTCTTCATTGGTATCTTTGATGTAGAAGCTAAAATAATTAGGATCTACTTCGGGTTCGTAATTCATTTCCTTATCTTTCATCAATTCCCCCGCAATTTTTACCCGTTCTCCTGAAAGACGTGCTTGCTCAAAATTGCCATAAGTCGCTACATCTCCAGACAAAGACATCAATAAGCCGATGGAAACTGCGATCAATAGAATGCCGACGATGTGTATCTTTTTCATGTGTCCATATTTTAAAACAAACTTTTTGAATAATTTAGAATAAACGTCAAGTTAAAGAAGCTAATTTTCAATTTTGGAGAGACTAGCCTTCTTTTTCCGTCTAATTAGGTCAAAAATACGCTTTTTTAGCCTCCTCTCCTTCATGGTTTGGTCATTTTTCGCAGAACTTGCTTGGGTCGATCTATTCGTTTTCTAAAGGGATTATCTCGTGTTTATTGCTGAATCCTCCCTTTTGGTAAATACGAAAATTCCTCCTTTTGTACTAACAAGATGTTGTGATGTATAGAGGCCATGGTCAGTGAGGCTATAAAATTTTATTATTCGCTTAGAAAAGATTGACATAAATAGGCAACCTTGGATACCTCAGGATTAGTATTTTTACAACTCAATCCTAGTCATTTTATTATGGAGAATGAATATCGATTTTTAGAATTTGAAGGAGTACAAATCGCCGTTTTCATCGAAGCACATGATGAAGGGGAGCATTCTGGCTATTATGCCAATAATGTCCTTTTCTATGTTCAACAAGGACAACTCAATATTAGGTACAAGCATAAATTGCATACTCTAACGAAAGGGAATTTTTGTTTGGTACGAAAATTTACGGAGCTGTCTTATTTCAAAACATGGGGTGAAGAAGAAGATGGAGCAATCGTGAATGCGATGGTCTTGCAGGACGATTTTGTCCTCAATGCCATAAAGGAATTAGGACTTAAAACCCCCACAAAGGTGATTCGAGATCCCGTTGTTTTTCTTGGCGAAAATGCTATTTTGACCGGTTTGTACAAAAGTTTGATGCACTATGTTGCTGAAAATCAGAGCCCCGACAAGCACCTCCTATATTTGAAAACCAAAGAAGCCGTTTTGGGTATTATCCAATCCAACCCAGAAAACCTTGCTCTTTTCTATGAATTTTACAAACCGGTAAAAGCAGAATTAAAGGAGTTTATGGAACACCATAATTCCTCCAATATTTCTTTGTCCGCCTTGGCCAAACTATCTGGGAGAAGTCTCTCTACCTTCAATAGGGATTTTAGAAAAATTTATGATTCCTCCCCCCACAAGTGGCTTTTGAAAAAGCGATTGCATAAAGCAAAAGAATTACTCCTCACCACCAATAGAAAACCTTCTGAAATCTATTTGGAATTGGGTTTTAAAGATTTAGCTCATTTTAGCCGGACCTTTAAGAAAGAATTTGATATGCCTCCTTCTCAAATAAATAAAATGGGATTATGATATTTTTTGACAAGAAAAGATTGGCAGGAATAGACAAGTTGGAATAGTATAGAAAATTGTAATTTTACTCCTGTTAGTCCTTCCTTTTATTCAGCACGAATTTTAAAAAAAATAGAAAAATGAAAAGCCCCAAATTACTTTACCTCTTACCCCTTTTCTTTTTTGCTACTCTTTTGATTGCTGCAGAATATAGTAATCCTGATTTGAAAGAGACTTCAAAGGAAGCAAAGGAAATGGAATGGGATACCAATTCAGAAGAGAATTTTGATAAAATGATGGCGGTGCTTACGCACCAACGCTGTGTCAATTGCCATCCAAGCGATAATGTTCCCAAGCAAGGAGATGATCGTCATCCTCATTATTTCGGAATGACTGGCGGGACGGAAAATATGGGTTTTGCAGCGACCAATTGTAATACCTGCCACCAAAAAGAGAATGATGATTTTTCTGGTGTACCGGGAGCACCGGATTGGAGCTTGGCGCCTGCAAGCATGAAATGGGAAGGCTTGTCAAGAACGGAGATTGCTCATTCTATGCTAGATAAAAAAAGAAACGGCGGGAGAAGTCATCATGAGGTATTAGAGCACCTTACGGAACATGAA
>CAYQRA010001012.1:0-2296 GCA_964419315.1 uncultured Saprospiraceae bacterium
TACTTCTGGATTTGAATAGCTCTATTTAAGGTCGACCTATCCAATTCTACGAAGGGCATTAAAAATTTATCATTGGCCTGATCATACTTCATTGGTCGGGTCGAAAGGTCGTAATCATCAATCAAGGGTTTTGTATCGATTACATTACCCGTGTACAAATCATATATTTTCAGTGAACTACTTTCCTTCTCAGATTCTTGGACATAAATTTTGCTGTCCTGTATGGTAAGCAAATTCAATGACTTATTAATTTCCACTTCTTTTTGCCACAGGCTAATATGCGACTCTGTATCAATGACTCCAAAATTTCTCAATCTACCTGCGGGCCATTCAATAAAATATTTGCCAAAGTGATCGCTAACCATAGATCCATTTAAGAAAGTAGGATCCCCTTCTACTTGTTCTTTCCAAATATTAAATTTTGCAATTTTGAAACTCCTACTTGGTCGTAGTACGAAATCATACATCACATATAGGTATTGGTCCAAACTACCATTATTGGTTTCTTCCACTAGGAATGGATATACTCCCGCAAAATTCTCGAAATTTTGACTTACTCTTTTTTTCGTTTCGGTGGAATAAATACTTAAGTCATTATCCTTAGTGTAACACCAGATCACCCCACTCTGATACCAGACACTGACGGGATCAATATTCTCGAATATCAATTCGTCATTAAGGTATACATTATTCCCTATTGAAACTGCTGGCCCTAGATTGGTTAAGACCAAAAATTTGACGCCCTTGATAATTTTTTCTAAACGTATTTTTACTTCCAATGCGCTTTAATTTTTTCTACTTCTCCCATCCAATAACTTGGTAAATGGTTTTAAATAGGATGGAACAAAGCGATAAACAAACTCAATTCAAACTAGAAGCCAAGGCATTTTCCAGTTCTTCAATCTTTTGCTTAATCATCAAATCATTGCTTTTATAGGCTTTGGCTTTTTGTAAAAAGGTCATCGAATCATTTTCTCTTTTGAGTACATAATAAATATGCGCGAGATTGAGGGAGACCAATGCTTTGTCATTATCATTTCGTAAGCCAATGTCTAAAGCAGACTTAAGGTGCAGTTCTCCTCCAGGAAGTTCTTTCTTTTGTAAAGCAATCATCCCTTTGGTGAAGTAATAATAAGCGCGATGTTGTTTCAAGAGAAATGCTGGTTTACGGACCATGCCAATGAGTTGTTCCGCTTTTTCCATATTCCCTTTTTGCAAGGCGCTAAAAGCGGGCCCCACCGTCCCAAAGAGATAATAGGTGACATACAGAATCACACTAGCTACATAACAATACCAAGCATTGGCAATGCCAAACTGGTAGTGCAGCAAAATTCCGATGGTCATAAATAACAAAATCAGCAAATAGCGGATTCGAATATAGATCATATGCCTAAAGTATAAAAAATCTTGAGGCTAAGCAAACGGAGTTTGCGCTTAGCGGGTATTTAATATCTATTTTTTAGAAAGGTGTGACTTGGAATACTTTTCAATACCAATCCTTATTGATTGATCAATACCCAATTGTGCTCTACTTCCAAATACCTTCCCGTTTTAAAGACCTGTAAAAATTGTTGTTCAAAGAATAGTTTGGTTTTTTCCTTCGCCTGCGGCAGGTCTGCCAATCGATTGATCAGCACCAGACCTCCGGGATTGAGAAGCGATGCGATCTTTTCTAAAAAAGCCAAGTCCTCAAATTTTACCGGAATAATATTATCGAAAAAAAGATCAATAGCGATCAAGTCAAATTTTTCGCTACACTGCGCTACATAAGCATAAGCATCCGCACAAATCATTTGCTGTGGAGAATCCAAATCTTGCATCACATATTTATTGGCGAGATAAATGACTTCCTCGTCGATTTCTACTCCGGTATAATGGTATTTTTTATGGAAAGTCTTCTCGAGCATATAAGGAATGCTACCCAAGCCATGACCAAGCACCAATACCTTTTCAATTGCGTATTGGTCTAAAGCAATTTTTTCGAAAGTGATCCTGAAATTATTGTATAAGTCACCGAAAGAATAGATAGCATGTTCGGTATACAATTGGTAACGTCCATCGACCAAACTAACGTTCAACTCTGGATTGTATTCACTGGATCGAGATTCCAAGTGAATTTCAAAAAGATAACTAAGGGCTTTTTTCCAGAAAGGAGGCTGCATGATTGAGGATTGCTAAAGCCAATTCAATCCTACTTTTTCTATAATCAAATAGTTCGTAAGATTGACTCAGCCGAATAATAATCGTTCTTGGACAAATCCCGTGGTCAATCAAAAAGAAGAATAAAAAAGCGACC
>CAYQRA010001013.1:0-2281 GCA_964419315.1 uncultured Saprospiraceae bacterium
TCGTACAGGACATCAATGGCTGTGAAGACTCTTCCTTCTTTACGATTATTGAACCAGAAGAGGTTTTCCTCCTTGTGGAGGATTCCGTAGAAATCCGGTTAGGAGAAAGCTATACGCTGGAAGCTTTCACCAATATTCCGGATGAAAATATTAACACGATCATTTGGAGTCCCGATGAAAACACCAATTGTATAGACAATTGCCTTTACCTCGAGGTAAACCCTTTACAAGACACCGAATACACCCTGCAAATTGAAGATCAAAACGGCTGTGTGAGCGAAACATTTACGACCGTTCTGGTCGACTCCAAGGTGTCCATCTATATTCCTAATGCCTTCTCTCCTAATGCTGATGGAGTGAATGATGTGTTTATGATCTTCGCAGAAGAGCCCGGCATCAAACAAGTCAAATCCTTTAATATCTTCAATCGCTGGGGAGCAAATATTTACCGTGCGACCAATTTCTCACCCAATAATCCATCCATTTCATGGGACGGCACGTTCAATGGAAAAACCATGGGACCGGATGTTTTTGTATGGTATGCGGAAATAGAACAGTTAGATGGTGAAATTGAATTTTTGCAAGGAGATGTGACTTTGATGCAATAATTATTATCGATTCGTTTTAAAAAAGCCTCCAAATTCTATCCTCTGAATTTGGAGGCTAGCTTTGCTGAACAGACGTTTCAGGCCAGAAGATTTATACTTACCCTTGAAGGAAATCTTATTGCCCCAGAGTAGATTCTCTTTCTATTAAAAAAAACAAAGATCATTTACACCTGCCGATAACTTACCGTTGAAATCACTTTTTTAAAAACCCATTAGGATAAAACGGATTTCATTTTCCCACCCCACTCCAATAGTAAATTTCCAATTAAAAAAAGTCTAAACAGGCTAGCAATTCCTTCTCCACTTTAAACCTTCTTTTTCACAAGTCCTTGATTTCAACTTTGGTTTTAAGAACCAGTCTAGGGTATTTATTTACCTCAGCTAGGTTAGATTTTATCGCAAAAATGCAATGTTCCAAAACTGTAATTTTAGAATCTAGGAAAATAAAAACAGGAAAAAAGCTAACAGCTTATATTCTTACACGATTAATGATACAGTTGGCTTTAGTTGTTGAGCTTCTTTGTGGCTAGATGCGTTTTACTTGCTTTAGCTATTATTTAGGGTATTAAAATCCTCCCCTTCGAAGTGGAAGAGATTCAACGGAATCAACTATATTTTTTTTCACTTTTCAAATAAAGATACGCCGCTATGATAAGGACTCGAATAAGAAACAGAAATTACCGTCTGATTTTTGATCTGCGATGGAGTTGCTTCGTCGCGATATTGTCAGGCTTTTTTATTATTAGTGGGTGTGGGTCAGTCGACTCCTCAGAATTCAAATCCCAAGCAGTTATTGAAGTGGAATGGATTCAGCCCTTCCAATTGGAAAAATCCTATAAATACGACTGGCGAATGGAACGTCCTGAGGTCAAGACTGGCCTATTGGTCGTCATCAAAGTTGATCCCAATTTGGTGACTCCAAAGAACTTATTGGAACCCGTTCTGTATGCTGGAAATCAAACCGTTCAACGGCTAAACCACGGGCATGAATCGGGTTATGTCATTGGCATCATCCCGGAGCAAATAGATCTTTCGCAAGAACCCATTTGGTTTGGCAGCCCGGCTTTGCCGGAGCGGGTCGACAAGGACATGATTGCAAAAGAACGTACCAAAGCGGAGCGCTCTGGTATTGCCAAACTGAAATCTAGCGATATTAAGAGGCGAACCAAAGACCCCGTCGTTGCCGCTACCTTGACCCAGCTTTTACGGGAATATGCAGCGGATCTTGTGCTAGAATTTTCACCTAAAGAAAAGCACCTTGCCGATTCCTGGCGACTACCCGTTACTGGGTCAAAATAATTGTTAAATCTTATAAGGAAGATCATGAAAACAAAAAATTATTCTCAAAGAACGTTTGTCTCAATTTTAATAATGCTGATCGCTATATTCACTAGCTTTTCAGCGATGGCTGCAGTAACCAGAACGGAACTTGCCGGAAATTCACTTGCCATCTACCCATTTTTTGAATACACCAAGGCGATCAATGTCAATCAAAATGTAGAAATCGCAATTGATCCAACTCGCTTTCCAGCTATTGTAGGCCAGACCTGTGATATTTATGTAGTCGCAGCCAAAACGACCTTACAATGGAATGCTAATAATACCCTTACTGATGTCACTCCAGGAGGCATGATGACCGTAACCTTCAATGGCCCAAATATTCAAGGCAATAC
>CAYQRA010001014.1:0-2272 GCA_964419315.1 uncultured Saprospiraceae bacterium
ACCGGCCAAATCGGATCTGTTTTGACTGCTCAGTTGAGACAAAACTACGGTAATGCTAATGTTTTAGCGACCGATATCAAAATGCCTAAACAGGAAACTGGTCCTTTTGAATTATTGGATGTGATGGATACTCAAAGGTGGGGAAAACTGATTGAACAATACAAGATTACGCAAGTCTACCACCTAGTCGCTATTCTTTCTGCCTCCGGCGAAAAAATGCCAAAGAAGACTTGGGACATCAATGTAGGAAGTCTCCTTTCTTTGATGGAAATTGCTCGAGAGAAAAAGTTGAAAAAGATATTTTTCCCAAGTTCAATCGCCGTTTTTGGAAAAGAAGTGCCTAGAATAAATACCCCTCAAGATTCTGTCCTTAATCCTACCACCGTTTATGGAATCAGCAAAGTGGCTGGTGAAAACTGGGCCAATTATTATTTCCAAAAACATGGAATAGATATTCGCTCCATAAGATATCCGGGCATCATCGGCTACCGGAGCTTACCCGGTGGTGGAACCACAGATTATGCCGTAGACATTTATCATCAAGCCCTAAAAGGTAATTCCTTTGAATGCTTCCTAAAAGCGGATGCATCTTTACCAATGATTTATATGCCAGATGCCATCAAGGCCACTATTGACCTGATGGAAGCTCCTAAAGAAAAAATAAAGATTCGCACCAGTTATAACATCTCAGGAATGAGTTTTTCTCCAGCGGAAATCACTGCTGAAATTCAAAAACATTTTCCAAATTTTGTAGTGGATTACCAACCAGATTTTAGACAAGCAATCGCGGAGTCTTGGCCAGCAAGTCTTGACGATCAGGCAGCAAGAACCGATTGGGCTTGGCAAGAAAATTATGATCTGGCATCTATGACCACAGATATGTTTTTCCAATTGAAAAAAAAAGCCAAACTAACAGTTAGCGCATAAAAGCCTCACTGTACTAATTAAGAAAGATCATTAAATAAATCAAATATGTTTGATAAAACAAGAACTGCTATTCAAGAAGAATTGAAAGGAATAAAAGAAGCTGGCTTGTATAAAGAAGAACGAGTAATAACCACTCCTCAAGCAGCTGAAATTGCAACCAATAAAGGCGAAGAAGTTTTAAACTTTTGTGCCAATAACTATCTAGGATTATCTTCTCATCCTGCGGTCATTGCCGCTGGAAAAGCAGCTATTGATAGTCATGGATTTGGAATGTCTTCCGTACGTTTTATTTGTGGGACCCAAGACATTCATAAAGAGCTGGAAAGAAAAACAGCAGATTTTTTGGGCATGGAGGATTGTATATTATATGCCGCTGCCTTTGATGCCAATGGTGGATTATTCGAACCCATCCTCAATAATGAAGATGCCATCATTTCGGATGCGCTGAATCACGCCTCCATCATCGATGGTATCCGGCTTTGCAAAGCCAAACGCTATCGCTACCTGACCAATGATATGGCAGACTTGGAAGCAAAACTCATTGAAGCGCAAGGTGCGAGACGCCGATTAATTGCTACAGATGGCGTCTTTTCTATGGATGGTACCATTGCACAAATTGATAAAATCTGCGATCTGGCTGATAAATACGATGCAATGGTGATGGTAGACGAATGTCATTCTACTGGATTCGTTGGAAAAACAGGAAGAGGAACCCATGAGTATTGCGATGCAATGGGTCGCGTAGATATCATCACAGGAACTTACGGCAAAGCACTTGGTGGAGCCTCCGGTGGTTTTACCGCAGCCCGCAAAGAAATCGTTGACATCCTTCGTCAACGCTCGCGTCCATATTTATTTTCCAACACCTTGGCACCTTCCATCGTCGGAGCCTCTATCACGGTATTAGATCTACTGAGCAATTCCACTAAGCTCCGAGATAAGCTAGAAAATAACGCTGCTTTTTTCCGTAAGGAAATGACTGCTGCGGGTTTTGATATTATACCGGGAGTTCATCCCATTGTTCCAATTATGCTTTATGATGCAAAATTATCGCAAGATTTTGCCAACAAACTTTTAGAGGAAGGCATTTATGTTATCGGATTTTACTACCCAGTAGTTCCGAAGGAAAAAGCTAGAATCCGCGTACAGATTTCGGCAGGCCATGAAAGAAATCATTTGGAAAAAGCGGTCGCAGCATTTATTAAAGTCGGAAAAGAATTGGGCGTTATTTAGGGTCAACTCAGCAAAATGGATTTACAACTTAGTCAAAAATTATTTATCGTTACGGGTGCCACGAGTGGTTTCGGAAAGGCCGTTGCGGAAGCACTGGTGGCCGAAAAAGCGC
>CAYQRA010001015.1:0-2261 GCA_964419315.1 uncultured Saprospiraceae bacterium
TAGTGTAAGATTTCTATTCTAAAACTTTGGGGATTTTCTAATGATCAACCTCCGCCCTGATTCTTGTTTTCAATTAATTCTAAGTCCAATCCAGTAAGCGAGGAAGAGTTATTATTTTGTTCAATCGAAGATGTTTTCCTTGGGGAAGTCGGTTCAAAAATCAGCGGTCGCCCATTATTTATCCCTACAATCAATCCATTCCGATTTTTTCCTTTTAGAAAAACAGAGGCGATGGATTTGGCATCTCCATCAATGAAAAAGCCGCTCTCCTTTAAAGGCATTACTGCAAATGCTCCTTTGCAACTTCCCGTCAACAAAACTCCTTTGTGTGCATCGTATCTACCCGTTTCTACTTCCACCGGATACTGATTGCCAACCAAGATTGCATCCATACAGCCGTCTTCGTTAAAATCTTGTATCAAAATACTATTGGTTGGTCCGACTTGTGTTTCATTCGGCAATGGACTCAAGGAAAAGGATTTACCACCTTCGTTCAGCAGTAAAGAGGAACGAAATTCGTAGGCTTCATAAGTCAGGGCTTTGGCTAATTTTTCTTTTCCGTAGACTTCCTCAAGGGTAGATTCTGCAAAGAGTTGATAACTCTGGATTTTATCTTTTATCATTGGGAGTTGCTCGGAGCTACATTGTAAACCTCTTGCGGGATAGCGGTGATTGTCTTCAACTTTTGCCAAGACTACATCATTATTTCCATTGCCATCAAAATCATCGGCATAAATCACAAAGGGAGACTTCAGGGAAGCGGTATTTTTGGAATTGGTACCTAGGTTTCCAAGCAAATAATCCATATCACCATCCTGATCAAAATCTCCACCAGCAATACTATTCCACCAACCTGTGGTTTTTTCTAATCCTAATTGCACCGTTGCGTTCTGGAATTTTCCATTATCATTGACAAAAACAGAAACGGGCATCCACTCTCCCAACACGATCAAATCAGCATCATTATCTTGGTCTATATCGGTCCATAAAGCAGCGGTTGTCATCCCTATTTTTTTCAGTTCAGGTGCTAATTCTTCCGTTGCTTCGATAAATTTACCGCCTTCATTTTTTAGCAAATAGCTATCCGGAGCTGCTAGGTATTTGCCGGGAACTATTCTACCGCCCACAAATAAATCAATGTCTCCATCCTGATCAAAATCTGCTCCGGTCACACAAGAGCCACTCGTCTTCAGCGAAGGAATATCATTCATCGCTTTGGTAAAATTTCCAGCACCGTCATTGATATAAAAACGGTCGATGTAAAGGTCACTCCCTTCATAAAACTCACTACTGCCACTCACTAGATAGAGGTCTTGATCGCCATCTTGGTCGGCATCAAAAAGCAAAGCATCCATATCTTCATATGCTTTATCCTTTTGAAAATCACTGATGATTTTTTGCTCAAACTCTCCATTACTTTTTTGCAAATACAGCTGAGTTGGATAATTGGCTGCCGCCCCAAAAACCAAGTCTTCCATCCCATCTCCATTGACATCACCGGAGACAACAGTACCTCCATTTTGCGAGGCTTTATGAGGCAATAAGACCTCTCTGGCATAATCATCGAAGGGGGTTTCCTGATGCTTAAAAGCGATTCCTAAATTATTAGAAACCGCAGCAAAAAGTTGTTGCTTTGAGGTGTTGGTATTATTTTCTTTTTCCGCATCAGCATGATTGACCACTAGTTGCTGATTGGCCGCTACGTTTTCTAATCGTTGGACTTTTCCATCTGGCCAGGTGATCTTTACCTCTGTAATTTGACTCGTCTTTCCGACTCCAAAGTGGAGCATTGGTTCTACGGAAGATTGATACCCTCGCGATAAAGTCAGTTCATTGACTTGCTCCGTTTCTCCATACCTAATCGCTACTTTACTACCAATAGCCTGCCTGTTTACAGGAGCTCCAATCAATTTTATTTTCAGAAAATTATTTGTTGTATTCGTGGTATTTTCATAGACAAAAGCCTCTTGGTTGATGTTATTTACGACAATCTCCAAATCACCGTCATTGTCTAAGTCTGCGTAGACAGCACCATTAGAAAAAGAAGGACTTGCGATTCCCCAATCTTTGGATTTATCTTCAAACTCCAGCGTCCCTTTGTTTCTAAAAATATAGTTTGGAATCTTGGTAGAAGGAATGTGTTGAACCAATTCAGAAAATTTAACACCGCCAGACTCTGTCAGAATGCTTTTCTTTTTTTTCTGAAAATCTTTGTCTAATAAATCTCTTTTATAACCATTGGAAATAAAAATATCCTTGAG
>CAYQRA010001016.1:0-2259 GCA_964419315.1 uncultured Saprospiraceae bacterium
ATTTAAGGCCAAGTGTAAATATCCACCTTAAGCCCTTGAACGATTCTGACTAGAAAAAAACCACCTATTGTTTAGACAAAACAAAAACAAAGAGCCTAACACTTTGAATGGGTTTCAAAAATCAACAACACAACAATAAATATTCAAAAAAAATCTCATATCTTAATTGGCGTAAAACAATAACCCTAAAAAACGCCTTTATGAAAAACCTGACTGCCCTCAAGGGATGGCTCCTGCTATGCTTTTGTTTTTGTCTCCATACCTCCACTTTTGCCGATCCCTATCTCGACTCTCTGCGTACGATCTTCGAAGATGTTAAACAACCGGATACGCTTCGCATGGAGGCTTTATCAACCTTTATCATTAATGGCTACCTGTACAGCCAGCCCGATAGTGCACTTGCCTTTTGCGAATTGCAATATGAACTGGCGGAAAGCATGGAACTTCCAGAATGGAAAGCAAATGCTTTAAAATACCAGGGAGTCATCCATAAAATAAAAGGCAATTTTAAGCAGGCAACAGATTTGTTCAATCAAGCTATTAGCCTAGGCAAAGCGGTCAATGCACCACTGGTAGTAGGTGAAACCTACAATCAACTGGGTATTGTTTATCAAGATCAAAAGGATTTAGTAGAAGCGATCAAGTACTTTGATTTAAGTTTAAAATACTTCGAAACAGCCCCCGAAGGCGATGCTAAAATAGCGGGATTCGCTGGCAATTATTCCGACCTTGGAGGCATATACAGTATGCAAGGGGATTCTGCTCAGGCCATGAAATATTACCTGCGAGGTTTGGAAGCCTACGAATCCATCAATTTCAAAAGAGGGATGTCGGTTCTCCTTACCAATATCGGCAAGCTTTACTACGATCGGTTCGATTTTGAAAAAGCAAAGTTTTATTACGAAAAGTCTTATCAAATTCAAAAAGAATCGAAAGAAATCCAGGGCTGCGTAAACACCCTAAATAATATGGGAGCTTTGGAAGCGCAACAGGGGAATTTGGATAAAGCTTTTCCGTTTTTTAAAAAAGCTTACGAATTGTCCAAACCACTCAAGGACCCAAACCTTACGGCTTATTGTATGAGTCACATTGGTCGGGTATATTCGGAGCAGAAAAAATTTGCGAAAGCCAAAGCTTATTTAACGGATGCTTTGAAGATAAGTCAGGACGCAGGCTTAAAGGTAGTGACCACCTACATTGCTGAAGTTTTAAAAGAATTTTATCAAAAAACAGGGGATTATAAAAAAGCCTTAGCAATGTATGAGCTAAAGGTCTCTACCCAAGACAGTCTCAAAAACGAAACCAATCAACGCGCCCTACTTCGCCAGGAATACGACTACAACTACGAAAAAGCCGCACTCGCTGATAGTCTCGAATTTGCCAAAGTACAAGCCATCAAAGATTTGGAAATTGAACAACAGCAGGCCACCCTCTCTTTGCAAAGGATTGCTCTTTTCTCTTCCATCTTTGGTTTATTGCTTTTGATTGCTTTGGTTTATTTCTTTTTCAAAAGTCGAAAACAGGCCAGAGCGGAAGCCGAACAGATCAAAGAACTCGATCAGTTTAAAACCCGATTGTATACCAATATCACCCACGAATTTCGAACGCCGCTCACCGTTATCCTGGGCATGAGCGATCAGATTGAAAGCCAACCCCAACTACACCTCGAAGAAGGCATCGAGCTCATCAAACGCAATGGCCGCAATCTACTCCGACTCATCAATCAGATGCTCGACCTATCCAAACTGGAAAACAAATCTTTCCAACTCCAATGGCAACAAGGCGATGTCATTGCCTACCTCCAATACCTCACCGAATCTTTTCACAGTTTGGCCAATGGTAAAAATCTGGCGCTTCGATTTTTTAGTTCGCAAGAAAGGCTGTTGATGGATTATGATGCCGAGCAGGTCAAGCAGGTGATGAATAATCTGATTGCCAATGCCATCAAGTTTACACCTTCGGGTGGAGAGGTTTTGGTGCGGATCAATAAATCGGGGAAGCAATTGCTACTGGAAGTAAAAGACACAGGGCTTGGGATTGCGGAAAAGGATTTGGAAAAAATATTTGATCGTTTTTATCAAATAGATCATGCCATGGCTCGAGCGGGAGAAGGCACCGGAATTGGTTTGGCGCATGCTAAAGAATTGGTTCAGCTGATGGGTGGAAGTATTGAGGTTAAAAGTGAGGAAGGAAAAGGGTCGCGGTTTTTGGTAGCCTTGCCGATTCGAAATCAGGCGCCATTGGTTTTGGCGGAGCAAG
>CAYQRA010001017.1:0-2254 GCA_964419315.1 uncultured Saprospiraceae bacterium
GCTAAATTGGAAAAACCTTTGATCGAAGGAGAAGAATATTATGTAGAATTTTGGGTGACTCGTTCTAAAAATTCCAAGATGACTTCCAATAATGTAGGTGTCGCTTTTAGCCCAGCACCAACGATGAATAGAGATTGGATTCCATTAACCGAAATGGAGCCCGTGCTCAACACGGAAGAAATTATCAATCCAGAAAAACCAGAATGGATTAAGGTCTCCGGAAAATTCACTGCTGCGAACCGAGAACGCTTTATTCTAATTGGCAACTTTTTCGATAATGAAGCAACTACTTTTGGAGAGGCCGCCAATCCCGGAGAAAACATGTTTACCAATGCCTATTATCTGATAGACGATATCGGAGTGTACCAACTCAATGTCCGCCCCGAGCCAGAACCGGAGCCAGAAAGTCTTGCTGAACTTAATGTCGAAGTTGGACAAGTCATCCGATTGGATCGCATCTATTTTGCTTTCGACAAATGGGATTTGTTGCCGGCTTCTTATGAAGAACTCGATGAATTATTGACCCTGTTACACAAATATCCAGGAATGAAAATTGCGATCCACGGGCATACCGATAGTCGAGGTTCTGATTCTTATAATTTTACCTTGTCTGATAATCGCGCACGCTCCGTTTATAATTATTTGGAAAATAATGGCATCCCATTGGATCGCATTCAATCCGAAGGATTTGGGGAAGGTCGACCGATTTCAGACAATGTATCTGACGAAGGAAGACAGATGAATCGCAGGGTAGAATTTATGGTTTTAGAGTTGGGAGAAGAAAATGTGAGTGTGGAGAATGTAACGGATTCTGATTTTTAATTTTTGAAATAGAAAAAGTTTATTCTAAATGGATTAACAACTTTTATCGTATTTAATAATAGGGGGTCTACCTTGAAGATAGATTCTATTTTGCCGCTCTTTATCAAATTATTGGTTTTCTATTTTCAAACAACTTCAATAAAACCATGAAAAAAGGGCTGAAAAATATTGATGTTTTTCAGCCCTTTTTTGTATTTGCTTTTTCCTAAAAGTAGATTTTAAGTCTTTCTCTTTTTCTTCTTCGCCGCAGGAAATAAAACATTGTTTAAGATCAGGCGATAGCCCGGAGAATTGGGATGCAGGTTCAGATCTGTTTCTGGATCATTTACGAAATGACGATAATCTTCAGGATCGTGTCCACCATAAAACGTCCAAGTTCCTTCTCCGTATTTATTGTGGATATATCGTACTTCTTCTGCTGGTTTATTCTCGCCGAGAATCAGGATATCTGATTTGACAAATTTCTTTTTAAAGGCGGTCGTCTGTCCCATAAAACCTTTTACGGTACGGGTATGATTTTGCGTCAACATTGTTGGAATGGGGTCCCACTTAGCTGAAAAATCGAAGAGGGTAAAATAATCCGCTTTTGCCGCTACATTTCGGTTATTGCTATGATCGACGGTGGAGTGTTCGTAGACCAAAGGATCTCTCATCAAATCAAAGTTTTCAAAAGCCAGCGTTTTGGTATAATCCAATTTGGATTGGGCTTGTGGATCTGGTGGATCGCCATCGTACATATAGTCGCAAATATCGACTCCATCTGCCGCCAAAGCAATATCATAAGTATCGGTTGCCGAACACATCGCAAACATAAATCCACCACCACCAATGTATTCTTTTAATTTTTTTACAACTGCCAGTTTCATCATCGAAACCTTTTCAAAACCCAAGCCCTTGGCCAAGCTTTCCATTTTTCGAACATTCTCTTTGTACCAAGGATGGTTGTGGTAATTTCTATAAAAACGACCATACTGTCCGGTAAAATCTTCATGGTGCAAATGAAGCCAGTCATACTCTGCCAATTTATCTTCCATCACATCTCGATCATAAACGGTTTCGTAAGGAATTTCAGCATAAGTCAACACTAGAGTTACTGCATCATCCCAAGGTTGGATTTTTTCTCCTTTGGCATTTACATCCGGCGTATAAACGGCGACTTTGGGAGCCACTTCCAATTTGATGGCATCCATATTGACTTCTGGATCTGCAATTTCTGCCAAGATATTATTGTATTGAGCATCTGGTATCAACTCATAACTTACATCTCTGGTTTTGCATTCTTTTTCGAACAAGGTGTTGTGTTTGAAGGCAAAACTTCCTCCCCGATAATTGAGTAACCAATAGGCTTCTATGTCATTATCGAGTATCCAATAGGTGATTCCATAGGCTTTAAGGTGATTTTTTTGCTTTTCATCCATTGGAATAAGGATAT
>CAYQRA010001018.1:0-2247 GCA_964419315.1 uncultured Saprospiraceae bacterium
TCTAGGCGAACCCGAAACATCGCATTAGATAATGCTTCTTCAATGATTCCATCCTGTTTAATTAAGTCCTGTTTAGCCATACTTTGAATTTCGGTGTGCAAAGATACAAAAAATAGTTGATTTTCTACCTTATTTTAGGCAAAAATTCATATCAAATTTTAAATTGGCACCGAGACCTCCTAAATTCCTAGACTACTTGGCTCGATAAGCCCTACTTCACTTACTTCTGGGTTTTTTTGGAGTGCTTCTTCTATAGGGGTATGATTGGATAAAATATCCGCTTTCCCCTTTTTTACAGCTACTGAATGTTCAAAATGAGCGGAAGGTTGCTTGTCTTTTGTAATGATGGTCCAACCATCACTAGATTGACGAACTTCTTTTCTTCCCATGTTTACCATCGGCTCGATAGCGATGACCAAACCTTCTTTCATCACAGGTCCTCTTCCTCTTTTTCCGTAATTGGGTACTTCGGGTGATTCGTGTAAGTTTCGGCCAATTCCATGACCCACTAATTCTCTAACTACGCCGTATTTGTGTTGTCGCTCACATAATTCTTGCACTGCAAAACCAATATCTCCTAAGCGATTACCAACAACGGCCTGCGCAATAGCTTTGTACAAAGCGGTATTGGTCACCCGCAAAAGATTCATAATTTCGTCACTTACCTCGCCTAAAGCAAAGGTAAAAGCAGAATCTCCGTAAAATCCATTTTTCAAAGATCCACAATCAACGGAAACAATATCACCGTCTTGAAATTCTTTTTTAGATGGAATACCGTGTACAACGCCTTCGTTGACAGAGATACAAAGTGTAGCGGGAAAACCTCTATAATCTTTGAAACCTGGGATAGCTTGGTTATCACGAATCAGGGCTTCCGCCTCTTTATCGATCTGAGCACCAGTTATTCCAGGTCGGATAATACTCGCTACGTGAGTCAATGCTTTACAAACGATGAGACAACTCTCTCGGATTTGTTCTATTTCTTCGTCTGTTTTATAAAATATCATCGGAAAATGTAAGATTTAAAACTTTTACTAAAATTGATTATCGTACTAAAACGTACTCAATGAGAACCAAAAAATGTAGTAAAGGTTTAGACCCAACATTTTCCAATGCTCCAATTTTACATAGATGCGCCAATTCCTTCTACTCCTCCTCTACTCTTCAATCGACCAGATTTAACTAATCCGTCATACTTACGCATCAATAAATAACTTTCAATTTGTTGCAAAGTATCCAAGACTACAGCCACTAAGATCAAAAGAGAAGTTCCTCCAAAGAACATAGCGAAAGCGGTATTCACCCCAAAACCAGCAGCGAATGCAGGTAAAATGGCGATAAGCCCCAAGAAGATAGAACCTGGCAAAGTGATCCGAGTCGTTACGGTATCAATAAAATCTGCCGTTTTCTTTCCAGGCTTAATACCCGGAATAAAAGCGTTCTGACGTTTGAGGTATTCTGAATATTGCTGTGGATTTACCAATAGGGCTGTGTATACGTAAGTAAATAAAACAACCAATAAAAAGTAAATCACATTATAAGGACCAGATGTAAAATCATTTAAGGCCAATAGTAAACTATTGGTTGTTGCTTCTCCATTGCTACTAGCAAACTGAGCGATGGTGGCTGGTAAAAACATCAATGCTTGAGCAAAGATGATAGGCATTACTCCTGAAGCATTTACTTTTACAGGAATGTAATCTCTGTTACCAGATACTGGCATATTAGCAGCACCTCGACCAACCATTCTTTTTGCAAATTGGATTGGAATTTTACGGACTGCTTGTACGACCATAATAGTAGCCATCACAACGAGGAAGAGTACCGCCATTTCCAAAAGGAAAATTAACAAACGGCTGTTTCCAAATTGAGCTTGGAATTCAAAGATCAAAGCACCGGGTAAAGTGGCGATGATACCAATGGTGATCAAAAGCGAAATACCATTACCAATTCCTCGATCGGTAATTTTCTCTCCTAGCCACATCGCGAAGATGGTTCCCATGGAGAGAATAATGATATTAGATACCCAGAATACAGAAGGAGGCATTCCTGCCGATACTGCTCCCGTACTTTTAATATATGCCAAATAGCCACCACCTTGAACTAAGGTAATTGCTAGCGTAAGCATACGAGTAATCTGTGTGATTTTCTTACGCCCAGATTCTCCCTCTCTTTGCTGGAGTCTTTGGAAATAAGGTACAGCAAAGCCCATCAACTGAATGATGATCGATGCGGTGATATAAGGCA
>CAYQRA010001019.1:0-2246 GCA_964419315.1 uncultured Saprospiraceae bacterium
AGGGTAGTGCCTCCTGCACTATTATAAGAGAAGTAATACTCTTTGTTTTCTTCATTTTGGAAAGAATGGAAACCATCTGCTTCTGCTACATAAGAGTCGCAAGGAAGGTAATCGTCTTGAATGGCTTTTTTACCAGTTGGAGCGGGAGCGGCTTTTGCCTTTTCTTCTTCTTGTTGACTACGCAGCATAGCGGCAGACATCAAACTTGCTCCTACCATTTGTGAACCTGCACCAATAGTAGAATTTTCTCCTCTGACCCAATTAAAATCCGCCATCATGGCTTCTTCGGAATCATAATAACAACTTCTTGCTATTTCTTGATGATTACCAGCTTTTAATAGGTAGAAATGGTACTTACCATTCATGGCTGTATCGGTACTCCAACGCTCTTCTAAAGGGGCGTTTTTAATGACCGACTGGATACCATTATCTCTTGCAGAAGTAGAAGTATATCCTTCCGATCGAAGTAGGGTAGTGCCTCCTGCACTATTATAAGAGAAGTAATACTCTTTGTTTTCTTCATCTTGGAAAGAATGGAAACCACCTGTTTCCGCTACATATGAGTCACAAGAGAGATAATCGTCTTGAATGGCTTTTTTGCCAGTTGGAGCAGGAGCAGCTTTTACCATACCCAAACCACAAGCGAGCATTTTTACAGCAGCATTCATAACGTCTTTATCTGCATAGAATAAGCTACTACGAGCTACAGATTTACCCTTGTCATCTTTGACATAAAAATAGTGTTTACCATTTTTGGTCTCTTTGTACTCATAGTTTTTGTCGTCAGGAGCAAATTTCATGACACCAGCAATCGCTTCGTCCAAGGCAGCAATATCTGCATGACCTCTAACATCGCCATTGATCAAAATGGCTTTGTCTTCTTTGGTTTTGAATACAAAATAATATTTCTGGTTGCCACCACTTCGGAAAGTATCATAAGTGATCTCACTACATGGATAACTTACTCCTTGACTTACATAAGTTCTTTCGACTGCTTCTTTCTTAACGCGGGTTGGTTTTTTACGGCGACGCGTTCCTCCCGTACTTTGTAGCCAAGCAATGGATTTTTCCATTTCTTTTTCATCATCAAACCACCGGCTGGTTGCAATTTCTTGCTTATTACCCGCGAGGAGACGGAAATAATGCTTGCCATTGGCATGAACTTCTCGGACGTAACGTTTGTCGTTTTTGACATTCTTCTTAACCGATTTGATTCCGTTATCTCGTCCAGCCTCAGAAGTATAATCTTCACTAATTAAAACAGGTGCGCCATCATAATTGACGGTGAAATAAGATTGGTCTCCTTCGGCAAAAGAATCAAAACCAAAACCTTCGCCCGCGATGCGTTCCTCATAAAATCCTAGTGGCTTATAGTCTTTATATATTTTTCCAGAACTGGTAGCAGTACTTTTAGTAAACATAGCTCGCAGGGCTCCTCCTCCTTTGCCTCCACTCGTAAGGATACCGATAGCGGTATTCATGCTGCCTTCATCGTCAAACCATCGGCTAGTTGCAATCTCTTGGTTATTGCCAGCTCGAAGGTTGAAGTAATGTTTACCGTTGCTATGAACTTTTCTTTGGTACCTAGCTTCATTAGGCATATTTTTAGTTACGGAATTGACTCCGTTGTCCCTGCCTTTTTCAGAAGAATAGCCTTCACTGATTAAAAGTACCATACCGTCTAGATTATAGGTAAAGTAACTTTCGTCGTCAGCAGCAAAGGTGTCAAAGCCATCCTCTACTCCACTAATTCTAGTTTCGTAAAAATTTAATGGTTTGTAGTCGTCTGATGAACTCGTACTCTTTTTAGTTTCTGTAGATGCGGCAGCGGGGGCTGCTTTTGCGGCGCCGTCTCCATCGCCTCCAGATTTTGAAGTGGCGGTAGGGCCTTCTGCTTGCATTAAGGCAACTGCTTGTTCAGCGGCCGCCTGGGTATCGTATTCCACACTTGTACCAGCCAAACCGTTTTCTCCCTGAAGGGTAAATACATGTTTGCCGTTGTCGTTGGTTCCAATGGAATATCTGCCAGCATTTGCAGCTGATTGCATGACATCCCGGATACCTTCAAAACACTCTGCTTTATCAGCAAATGAACCACTTTTCATTACCACAGTTCCATCTTCTGTCAAAAACTGAAAATAGTAGAGATTGTTCTTCTTTGTTCGAAAGGCACGGTATCTCATAGATTAATAGTTTAGAGATTGAAAAATAGGGTTTAAATATATGCTAAAATAATAATAATAAGC
>CAYQRA010001020.1:0-2242 GCA_964419315.1 uncultured Saprospiraceae bacterium
GGCAACTCTAACTTAGAGAGTGCATCTACCGTTTTTTGGGTAGGCGTGTAAATTTCAATCAATCTCTTATGGGTCCGCAACTGAAACTGCTCACGAGATTTTTTATTGACGTGCGGAGAACGGAGCACGGTAAAAATCTTCTTTTCAGTGGGCAGCGGAATCGGACCGGAAACGACCGCACCAGAATTTTTGACGGTCTTCACGATTTTCTCCGTAGACTTATCAACCAAGTTGTGATCGTAAGAGCGGAGCTTGATTCGAATTTTTTGATTCATGACCCTTTTTAAAAATGTTTATTAAAGGTGGAAATATCAAGAGCATCTTTTACTCTATTTTTCCGATAATTTACTTTTACTAATTTTTCTATTCCTTTTTAGAAGGACTAGGCTTTAACGTTATCGCCTTTTGCTTTTGCAATTACTTCGTCAGCAATACCTTTTGGTGCTGCATCGTAGCGAGCAAATTCCATAGTGGAAGAAGCACGACCAGAAGTAATCGTACGCAAAGCGGTTACATAACCAAACATCTCAGAGAGCGGAACTTCACCTTGGATAGCGACTGCTCCACCGGAGCGAGGCTCTTGTCCTTGAGGAATTCCTCTTCTTCTGTTGAGGTCACCAATTACACTACCAACATAATCCTCTGGAGTAACAATCTCCAATTTCATAATAGGCTCTAGTAGAACTGGTTTACTTTTCGCGGCCGCAGCTTTGAAACCCTCTTTTGCACAAAGTTCGAAGGCGATTGGTTTGGAATCCACGGCGTGCATAGATCCATCAAATACTCGAACTTTCATACTATCAATATTGTATCCAGCAAGGATACCATTATCCATCATTGCGTAGAATCCATCTTTGATCGGCTTGATGTAATTCTTGTCGATTGCTCCACCAGTGATTCCCCATTCGAATTGGAGTTTTTCTTTTCCACTGGTAAACTCCTCAGACTCTAAGAATTCTGCATCAGCAGGTCCTAATTCGAATTGCATATCTGCAAATAAACCAGATCCCCCTGTTTGCTTTTTCAATTTCTCGCGGTGAGTAACCGAAACAGTCAATGCTTCTTTGTAGCTAACCTGTGGTTGCCCTTGGTTACATTCTACTTTGAATTCTCTTTTGAGACGATCAACGATAATTTCTAAGTGAAGCTCTCCCATACCACTAATGATGGTCTGGTTGGTATCTTCATCATATCTAACTTTAAAGGTAGGATCCTCTTCTGCCAATTTGGCTAAAGCCATTCCTAATCGATCTAAATCTTTTTGTGTTTTTGGCTCAATCGCAACTCCAATTACTGGATCAGGGAAAGTCATACTTTCCAAAACGATTGGATTCTTGAGATCACATAATGTATCTCCTGTTCTGATATCTTTGAAACCTACACCCGCAGCAATATCTCCTGCTTCTACACGAGAAATTGGATTTTGCTTATTGGCGTGCATTTGGTAGATCCGAGAGATCCGCTCTTTGTTGTCTGAACGAGTGTTCAACACATAAGAACCTGCATCTAAGGCACCAGAGTAAACTCTGAAGAAAGCCAAACGACCTACGAATGGATCAGTAGCAATTTTGAAAGCCAAAGCTGCAAATGGTTCATCTGTATTAGGCTTTCTTAACTCTGTTTCTTCTGTTCTAGGATTGATTCCTTCAACAGCTTCGATATCCATTGGAGAAGGCAAGAATGCACATACAGCATCCAAAAGAGCTTGTACTCCCTTATTTTTAAAGGCAGAACCACACATCATCGGACAAATAGTCATATCGATAACTGCTGCGCGAATCGCTGCTCTCATTTCTTCGATAGTAATAGAATCTGGATCATCAAAGAATTTTTCTAGTAGTGCATCATCATATTCTGCGATTGCTTCTACTAATTCTCCTCTTGCTTGTGCAACGATTTCTACGAGATCCTCAGGAATTGGAACTTCTTTGTAAGTCATCCCTTGAGTATCTTCATCCCAGATCATTGCTTTATTGGTCAACAAATCAACTACTCCTACGAAAGTTTCTTCTGCTCCGATAGGAATTTGTAGTGGAATTGCGTTAGCTCCTAATTTTTCACGAACATCATTTACAACATTCATAAAATCTGCACCAGTACGATCCATTTTGTTAACGAATCCAATACGAGGTACTTTGTAACGGTCTGCTTGACGCCAAACCGTTTCAGATTGTGGTTCTACACCAGATACTGCACAGAATAATGCAACGGTACCGTCTAATACCCGAAGCGAACGTTCCAC
>CAYQRA010001021.1:0-2241 GCA_964419315.1 uncultured Saprospiraceae bacterium
CTGTCTTTCCCAGCATTTCCGCGAAGATGCAGCCGAGACTCCATAATAAATCGCTAGATTATTGAGTGCGTGCAATTCTTTTTCCAGATCACTTTCTCTCCGACTGATTTCCAACAAAGGTTCGCAATATTCCAGTAGACTAACATAATCTTGTTTTCTCAAACAAATTTGCGTCAGTTGAAAATAGACCTCTGCCAAAAGTGCTTCGTCCTGTTCTTGTGAATCTTTGATTTGTTGGAGACAATTCTCCGCTAAGACGGTCGCCTTATCAAAATTATTTTGCTGGATCGCCATCTGGCATTCTCCACAAAGCGTCAATACCTCGCCACGCAAATCCTTTTTCTCTTTACTATAGCCCAGAGCCTGCGCATAATATTTTTCCGCTTCAGAATAATTTTCTTGATATTGATAGGTTTCTCCTAAAGCCAAGAGGATATCCATTGTCTGACCATTCTTGGCAGAATGTCCATTGAGTTCTTGGGCTGTTTGGAGATAATCTAAGGCTTTACTATAAATAGTTTTATCTCCTTGATATTTTGCAGAGGTATTATGGTAATGCCCCAAAAGGAGATTGGCTTGAATCATTCCTTGCACATCCTTTGCCTTACCAGAAAGTACCAATGCTTTTTGAGCCACCTCAATGGCTTGAGGTATGCTTCTACTGGTGTAGAGCTCATTGGATTTTTCAATTAAAGATAAGATCTGTTCGGTACTCATAAATGATTAATCGGTCTGCAAAATCACCATAATTATTCTTAAAATCAAGAAATTCGTAAATTAAGGATGCAATGGATTTATGGAAGTTCCCTTTGGTTTAGCGGACTATTCGACCTTGGAGGACAAAGAAGAAGAGACGAAATCCTGTGTTTAAGTTTTACTTATTCTATAAAAGGAAGGTCAATCTTTTTATTGTATACGAAAAGATGCTGAATTGGGTACAAATCCGATCCAGCATCTTTTCTTAATGCAATCCTAGGAAGATTAGTGGTTTTTACTAAAACGGAGCACCGTCTTCACTACTTCCCTCCTCCGGGGATTCTGGTGTTTTTTCTCCTGCATCAGGTTGTTCTTTTTCTCTCTCCGCATCCACAAATCCTGTCAATTTAAGCGTATGGGTACTTGGCCGTGAATTGGTAACAACCGTGATGGTCGGCAGAGATCGTCCTAATTTTCCTTTACTATCGAAGACGACCCCGATACTTCCATCTTCTCCGGGCTTGATCGGAATAAACGGATAGGTAGGTTGAGTACATCCGCAAGAAGCGCTAACATTCTTAATCAAGAGATCAGCATTTCCTTTATTAGTAAATTTAAATTTATGTTCTACTTTATCGCCTTGCATGATAACGCCATAATCAAAGGTCTTTGATTGGAAAGATATCTTTGATCGTTTTTTGCGCTTCGGCTTGGGTTTAGGCTTTTCTTCTTTTTCTTCCTCCTTAGGTGCCTCTACTTTCTCTGATTTTTTCTCCTCCTTCGCAGCCGTGGGATCGCTTAGGGTTTTAGTAACTTCCGCTGGAGTTTCGATGCCTTCTTTCTCCACCACCTCCTTTGGTTCGGGAGTTGCGGCAGTGGTCGATTTATCTTTAGCTGCATCCGATTTGCAAGACATTAGCAAAAATAGACCAAGAAAAAAGGGAATCGATTTTTTAATAATTTCAATCATAAGTATAATTTTTCAAAAAACAAATTTACGGAAAAAGCATCGATTTTATGATTAGGGACTTAGAAAATAATAACTTAATCATTTCAACCATGATTATTTGCTCCTTACGGGCAATTGGTTTTTTTAGCCCTTCGACAAAAGAGGATCAAGAGATGCGATAAATTTTAGACGAAAAAAAAAGAATAGAGGTACGTAAAGCTGGCAATAAAGCCAGCGATTTAAGCTCAGGACAAGACTTAATGCAAAAAAGCGTAGGAAAATGGCGATTCTTAGCCAGAAACAAGAAAGTGGATTTTATTTTATTCTTTGAAGAGGCAAGACCAACTTCCCTGCAAAGTATCGTTTTGAACACTCCTAAAAAAGGAAGTTTGGCTAAAGCTTAGTACTTTGTAAAGTAACTAACTTTCAATTTTGATGGTCTCTTTTTCGATTTAGACTTCGTTATTTTTTTCGACCAGCCAACAAGGATGCGCTCAAAAAATGCCTCGCTAAAGCAAAAAATAGCCCTGCCTTTGCCGGCAGCTAGTGTGTATACATAAGTCGTGACATAGAATTTTGTAAATTTAGCAAAAAAA
>CAYQRA010001022.1:0-2229 GCA_964419315.1 uncultured Saprospiraceae bacterium
CCAATTTTTTAATGAGGGTTTTTACTTGGGTGGAGAATTCTTTGTTCAACATCCAATTATAGTATTGTTGGTCTTTCACGAGCATTTCAGCAACGGGTTTCCCCATATATTTTCCAAAGTTAAAAACGACGACTCCATTGCGGTCGTATTTCATTCGTTGCGTCGCATCAATCATTCCACTATCATTCGTAAAATCATGGAGGGCTTGCATGTCATTGACGATTGGTTTTTCGACGATTTCTCCATCTGATCCAATCATATCCTGATCTTGGTATTTTTCCAACTGCCCCCGAAATACATCAATGGTCGCTTGTACATCCGCCAGAGCATCATGCGCATTTTTCATTTCTTTCTGACAGTAGAAACGAACCGCAGCTTGTAGCGTTCGAGGTTCCATTTTGTAAAAAATCCGCTGTACGTCGATGGTTCGCCGTCTAGACATGTCCCATTCGATACCCACTCTCGCAAATTCTTCCATCAGTATTGGAACGTCAAAACGATTGGAATTGTATCCTGCTAGATCAGCATCGCCGATAAAATTTAGGATTTTATCTGCTACTTGTCGAAAACTTGGCTTATTGGCCAAATCCTTTGGGGTAATTCCATGTACCGACATGGCTTCCTCAGAGATGGGAATTCCTGGATTGATCAAAAGCACCAACTCTTCGGGATCTTTTCCATTGGCTAGATGTTTGACAATAGCAATTTGCACAATTCGATCTCTGATGACACTTAGTCCAGTGGATTCAATATCAAAAAAACAAAGGTCTTTCTTTAGGTTAAACTCCATTTAAGCGTTATTTTTTTTGCGTGTTAATATAGCAGCATTCATTACGGGTATTGCTTCTTGTTCAATTCAAAAAGGCATCCATTCCAGAAGTCGATTTTGATAAAAGTACTCCTTCTTCGCCACTGTAAATGAGATAAGCTTCTAAACCCGCTATCTCTTCTGCTAGTTCAAGACTTTTTTCCAATCCCATGACCATAAAGGCCGTGGCGTAAGCATCGGCAAGGATACAACTTTCAGCAAGAACCGTAACACTTAGCAAGGTACTTTTTTCGGGGAAGCCTGTATTGGGATTGATGGTATGGGCATAAGAAGTCTCCCCTACCTTATAATAATTACGATAATTTCCGGAGGTAGCCATCGCTTGGTTTTTCAAACTAATACTGGAAAATAGATCTTGCAATTGGGCACTTTCTTCTGGTCTATTGATACCGATGGTCCACCATTCTTGTCTTTTATTTTTGCCTTTGCAGACGACTTCTCCTCCAATTTCCACCAAAAAATTCTTAACCCCTTGCTTTTCTAACAAGCGAGCAACTTCATCTACGGCATAACCTTTTGCCAAAGCACTAAAATCCAATTGAACGCTAGGATTTTCTTTGACCAGTTTATTGGTCCCGCCACTATTACTATATTGAATTTTATCAAATCCCACCACGGCCATCAAAGAATCAATCAACACAGAATCAATATCCTTAACCGCTCTTTTTTCGGTATAGCCAAAGCCCCAATAATTAACCAATGGCATCACGGTTGGATCAAAAGCGCCATTTGTCGTTTTGTAAACTTCCTTAGCGAAGCCAAAATTATGACGAAAGTGATGATCCTTGGTTTTTTGATAAATAGAAGCATAAAGATTTCCTTGTAAGGAAAAGTCTAAGTCTGCCTGATTGAATTGGGAGATAATCGAAGTATCGATATAAGTAGACACCTCTTGATTGATTTCTACTAATAATTGATCAATAACTGGTTTTAAGTCGCGGTGGATGGTATCAGAATAAGTGATATTATAAGTGGTTCCCATCGTTTTGCCGCTGATCTTCTTATATTTCAAACGGTGTTCCTTCGCGGTTTTTCCGCAGGAAAAGAAGAGCAAGCAAATGCTTAGTATCAAAAAGGAAATGGTGCTATTTTTCATGGATCGTATACCTTTGGAGCAAAGGTAAGTAATCCTACTTGCTCCCATTAGGTTATCTAGGAGATTTTTTTGCAAGGGTTTTTCTAAAACCATAAAAAACTATAATTCATTAATCTCAACTTGAATATTTTAAGTAAAAATAGACTATTCGTTAGGACCTAAAAGTCTGTTGATACCTCACAAATCTAAAACTATGAAAAACTATAATTCTATTATTTTTAATCGGTAGTTTCAACAAAAAATAAGTTATTCGTTAGGACTTACAAGTCGTAGACGGATCAAGGTTGAGGTCTCCGACCTCGAA
>CAYQRA010001023.1:0-2229 GCA_964419315.1 uncultured Saprospiraceae bacterium
TGGTTCTCTGACAAATCCCGTGTGTGAGTCAACCAAAAAGAAGAAAAAACGCTTCTTTCAGTCACTTTTTTATTCTTCTTTTTGGTTGACCACGGAATTTGTCCAAGAACGTAAAAATCAAGGAGTCCAATAAGAGTAGAATTTCAAAACTAATTTAATTCTCTTTTATAGCACAAGTGTTAATGCCCAACAAAGCATATAATGGACAAAAACTGATTGCACTGGTTAGCGCAAAAACAACTGCTAAAATGGCCAATACTATTCCGATTGTTCCAGTAACCGTTCCTGTAAAATAAAGGGCCAAAAATAAAATTGCTAGTACGACTCTTATTCCTTTATCGGTATTCGACATATTTTTATTCATGATTTAAAATTTTATGGATTTAAAAATAAAACTTGGGCTTTTCCAAGTTGGGTCTCCGTTTGTACAACTAAGAAATAAGTACCTGCCGAAAGACCGGGTAAACGGAGCTGAAGGTCATTTTTTCCTTTTAATACATTTTCGATTTGGTGATAGACCAAGGCTCCTTTGTGGTTATACAAATCCAGAATAGCCTCACCATTTGTAGTCGTTTCAAATTCAATATTCATCAAACGGTGGAGTACTGGATTGGGATAAACCGCGATACTGGTATTACTAATATCAACTTCCAAAACAGCATCAATAACACTTTTACTTCGCAGCGCCATTGCTCCAAATGCTTGTAAATCACTAGCGCTTACCGCACTTCCGTTTACCGTAGAATTCAAGTTTTCCCATCCATCATTCCCAGTCCAACGAGCAATATTTAATGCCGCTTCATCAATGGTATTATTCGAATGGATATCCCCAATTGGATCATAAGTCAATTGCACATCAGCAATCGGATTCATCATATAGCTGTCTTCTTGCATTATCCAAAACCGATCTACCATATTCAAAGAATCATTCGCTCCATCTATACTGAGGTCCGTAACCGTTTGTGGGTAAGGGAGATTATCAGGAGTAGTTGGATAGGTGGTAAAAGATAAATTTCCCGGCCCCATGCCAGCAGTGGTAATCTCAACATTGACTGGCAAATAACTCATTTCGTTTCCAAAAGGAATCTCAAAATTACCAAGTTCATTTCCGACATTCCATTGCATCCACCCATAATTCTCTGGAGAGTCCGCTTGGATATAGCCATTCTCCCGAATGATACTCGTATTGCTTTCATTATTGATGGTCAAACGATTTTCGTCGAGTAATAGGGATGCATTTCCCAAAGCCAAAACTTCGTTTACCACAATGTCCTGTGCTAAGGTTTTTTCCCCATCTCCCGAAAAAGTTAATTCGAAAAAAACAGAAGAAGTTATTCCACCAAGGACTTGTTCTGCCCCAACCAAATCAATCATTCCCACATCCATAGAAATAGGATTAGCACTGCCGTTATTGGTCCAATTATTTCCCACTTCTATCTGTCCTTCATTCTGTATAAAACCATCTTGGTGCACAAAGTCTCCTTGTATATGTATCCTTGCATTTTCTTGTACAAGTATCTGAGCTCCGTTATTGACGAATTGAGCATTCGAACTTTGGAAGCCCCCTATTAAAACAGCGATTAAAAAATAATTTTTTAATTTCATCATAGGTCTATTTTATTTTAGTAGCCATCATATGGTTCTTACCATATAATGAAGTTGTTTAATTGGGACAAGGAATGAGTGTTGAAATAAGTTGTCCGGTCATCCCGACGGTGACTCTGTAGCAATTGCCATTGGGTGCCGTAAGGATAATTCCGTTGGATTCATTGGTAATGTACACATCACCATCCGCTACTTCTACCTTTGCTTTAGGACTCGTCGTTCCAAAACCAGTATTTCCATCATCTTTAATATGCAAAAGAGAAGCATCATCACCATTGACAATATGAAAAGGAACCGTAGCATCTGTCGTACCACCACCTTTCACCATAAATCGAGCACCCGGATTCGTAATCCCTACTCCCACATGGGTATTGTCTCGAACCGTTAGGGCTGCGGTTCCAGCATTATTGACAATATTCATTGCTACAGAAGCATCATCAACTCCATCTCCTTGCACCATGAACTTTGCTCCCGGTGCGGTTAGACCAATTCCAACCCGTCCATTATCATTGATCCGAAGGGCAGGAGACATTGGGTTACTTGCATCGTTTAGAATATTCAAAGCGGGAGCACCTGCTTCTCCGACCACCATAAATTTTGCACCCGGCATAGTCGTACCAATTC
>CAYQRA010001024.1:0-2226 GCA_964419315.1 uncultured Saprospiraceae bacterium
TAGGGCATCGAGTAAGTTGAAATTCTGAGAATTCCGAGCACCTACTTGAAAGATATCGACATATTCCAGCATGGCATCAATCTGTTCTACCATCATCACTTCCGTCACGATTTTTATTCCTGCCGCTCTACATTTTTGATAAAATATTTTCAAACCGGGAATTCCTAATCCACGAAAAGAATAAGGAGAACTCCGCGGCTTATAAACGCCACCTCGCATGATGCGTACGCCATTGGCGACTAGGTGCGCTACCGTCTGCTCAATTTGCGCTTCGCTTTCAATCGAACAGGGGCCAGCCATGATTTGAAAATTTCCACCTCCAATTTTCACCCCATCCCCAAGGTCGATAATGGTTTCGGAGACCTTCCATTTTTTAGAAACCAATTTATAAGCATCACTCACTCGATGAATATCTCTAATCCCTTCCATCGTGCCGATGGCTCGGATATCAAATTCCTTTTTTCCAACTCCGATGATATAATGATTAAACTGCGTAGAAACTTCTGTCGTTTTATACTGAATAGCTTCCAACTTTTGCTTGAGCTTTTCAAGCTGGGGACTAGCGATGTTTTTTTCTAATTGAATGATCATATCTATATGGGTAAAAGTATTTTAAAAATAATTTCTAGCAAGTTAGGCTTCGACCGAAGCATTTCTGATTTTTTCAACAAACTGGGTAATGGTATTTTCCAAATGCTCTGCCTTTTCCAAAGCTCGGATAAAGGCACTTCCGATGATGGCGCCATTGGCATGCTGGCAAGCTACACTATAACTTTGGTGATCGGATATTCCAAAACCTATGAGTTTTTTATTTTGTAAATCCATCGCATTTATTCTTTCAAAATAAGCAATTTGTGTTTCGGATATTCCTGATTGAGATCCAGTAATGGCATAACTAGAAACCATGTAAATAAACCCAGTACTCAAACTATCTATTCGACGAATGCGCGCTTCATCTGTTTGTGGAGTGATCAAAAAAATGCTGTCCAATTCGTGTTGCTGAAAAAGACTTTGGTATTTTTCTTCAAAAATATCTAAAGGCATGTCGGGCAAAATCAATCCATCTACTTGGCATTCTTGACACTTTTCCATAAAAGCAATTTCGCCATATTGCATCACCTGATTGAAATAGCCCATCAAGATTAATGGCACCTTACTTTCCTTGCGAACTTCTTTTATTTGTTCAAAAAGTAAATCGAGGTGCATCCCATTTTCCAAAGCCTTACTCCCGCTTTTCTGAATGGTTGGGCCATCTGCTAGAGGATCGGAATAAGGCATTCCAATCTCGATCAAATCCACACCGGATTTTTCAAGCGTCAAAATAATTTTTCCAGTATCCGCCAAATTCGGAAATCCAGCAGTGAAATAAATATTTAATAAATCTTTTGATTTCCGTTTGTATAATTCTTGTAGTCGATTCATTTTTCTTGATTTTTCAGGTTAAACTCTTTTGATTTCTACTCCCCCAAATATTTGACGTAAGTCCCCAAATCCTTATCTCCTCTTCCCGACAAATTCACGACCACTACATCCTCTTTCTTATAAGAAATTTTATCAAGTGCCGCAAAAGCATGAGCCGTTTCAAGCGCAGGAATAATCCCTTCTTTTTGCGAAAGGAAGAACGCAGCATCCAATGCTTCTTTATCTGTAATACTTACCGCTTCTGCTCGTCCCGTAGAGATCAAATGCGCGTGCATCGGACCAATCCCAGGATAATCCAATCCAGCAGATAGAGAATAAGGTTCGATGATTTGTCCATCCTTGGTTTGCATCAGCAAGGTTTTGCTACCGTGAATAATTCCCTGCGACCCCAAGACACTTGTGGCCGCCGACTCCCCGGTATCAATCCCCATTCCAGCGGCTTCCACCGCTACTAAGCGGACTTCTTCATCATCAAGATAATGAAAATAAGCGCCCGCAGCATTGCTTCCTCCTCCTACACAAGCAATGATCACATCAGGATTTTCACGGCCCGTTTGTTCTTTTAATTGGCTCTTCATTTCTTTACTGATCACCGATTGAAAGCGAGCCACCATATCCGGATAAGGGTGCGGCCCAACCACCGAACCAATGATGTAATGCGTATCTTCAGGATTGTTAATCCAATCGCGAATCGCTTCATTGGTTGCATCTTTCAGCGTTTGGCTTCCACTCAAAGCTGGCACTACTTTGGCTCCCAGCATTTTCATTCGCTCAACATTTGGCTTTTGTCGCTCAATGTCAATC
>CAYQRA010001025.1:0-2225 GCA_964419315.1 uncultured Saprospiraceae bacterium
GTTGTAAGAGAGGCTATCGCCAGTAGATTGATTGCTGAAAATGGCAGCAGTTGGAATACATTCATCTGGTAGGGAAGGAGTCGCACCAGAACTCAAAGCTAGGTTGAAACCAGAGCGAGGAGATTCTAAAACTTCGTATTCTTGCTGATAAGAAAAGCTACCGCAAGAAGGACTATTGATCGTCATTGTTACGGTGTAATTTCCAGGAATTAAAAATTGAATTTGAATTTGACTGGAGTTAAAAATATTTCCACTTACCAAGTTCCAATCAATTCCTAAAACTCCGGGACTAATCGTCCAACTTGGGGAAAGACTAGAAGCACAGATTGAAGGGCTTCCACTTGAAACTTCATTGACATTGGAAGAATTATCTGTGATGGTAATGACATCCTCTTGGCAAACTAAACTGCTTTGATCGCTAAGAAATTCTGGATCTGGTGGCGTACTGATTTCAATGGGTTCGATGGTGGCTTGACTTGATCCACAAGGATTAGAAGCGACTAGTTGAACATCAAATGCGTTTTGATAAACGCCATTGGTTGTTTGTAATCCACAAGAGGATTCAAGGAAGGTATAAGTAAAACTGGAGGGTACGTTTGATTGATCATAAGTCTCAATTAGTTCTCCTCCTATGTAGACGAAATATTCTGTTCCGGTTGGATTATTGGCGGTGTTGGTAATGGGGAATTCGATGGTAGCAGGTGCACAGAGTCCTACGGTATTTCCCAGAGTCGCTAGTCCGACAGATGGATTACTTCCATTATAAAAAGTATAGCTTTTACTAGCCGTACAAGCATTGGTTCCAAGCACTGTGACGGTCAGATCAAAATACCCAAATGCAGCGTAGGTATGACTGATAAAACTAGAATTTGGAAAAGTAGTATTGTCGAAATTTTCGATGTTTCCATCTCCCCAGTCGATGGTGTAGCTTTGGTTGTCGGGAATGGTCGTAGAGGCATTGAAAATTTGTAAAGTGGCTTGTGGTAGGGCGCTACAGATTCGGATGATGGTATCTTCCAGAGTAGCATTTCCGGGCACTACATCAATGGAGGGGTCAGGGAGTCCTAATGCCTTGACATTCAGTTGGTCGCATACTACTCCATCTTGATATAGTTTAACGGTGTAGGTCCAATCTGTAAAAACTTCTTGGAAGCTATAATCAGCTGGGTTTCCCCAAGCATCTATCAGGCCATCATCATTGAAATCCCAGCTGAAGTTATTACCACTTCCGGCATTAAAACTGACGACTTCTCCTGCACAAGGGGCAAGATTGGAAGCACTAATGCTACACTGCGCATTTAGGAGGCTCATCGCAGGATAAGCACTAAGGAACCACAAAACCAGTAGGTACATCTTTCTCATAAAAACCTGTTTTTCAAAATGATTAATAGTGTGTTAGTCTGGTTATCTGAGGGAGACTAATAGAAGAGCAATGCCTAGTTTTTTTTCTTTCCGTAAGGACATAAAAATGGCTAGAAAAAACCGGAAGGTTTTGTTCTTCTCAAAAGTATCTTTGTTCTGCTGCGGTTTTGGGAAGGTAAATTTTTACCGTTCTTTTTTTATATTGTTTTCTCGGTTTTGGTTATTATAAATTCGTTTATTATTTTTTAAATAGGGCTTAGAAAAATTTAGTACAGTCCATTACTTTTTTATTAGAATTTCTTTTTTTAGAAGAATTTGCTCCGCCAAATAATCCGGGAGCATCTTTAAAATTCCAACGGAAAGCAACTTCAATGACTCCTCCTGCTCTCGATCCTACTCCAGTAGTATTGGCATCGTAACTCAATCCGATAAACATATTATTTTTACTACTCCTACCTTTGGATTTTCCATTCAAGAAAGTGCCAAAAGCGAGGATCATGGCATTGGTGTTTTGGATGCCAGCAATCGGTTTTTTATTTTGGTAAAGTGCGCCAATATAGACGCCTTCATAAAGCAAATAACAACCCATCGTAAATACCTGTAAATTTTGTTGGGTTTGACCAATTTGATCTCCTTGGATATCGTATTTGATATTGGGAGAAATAGAAATTGTTTTTTTCGATCCATTGAAAAACCAAACTGGAATAACCGATCCTGCATGTAAAGTAATGCGAGGACTCACCTTCGTATTGAGGTTTTGAAAAGACTCATCGCCTCCTCGATTACTCACTAGTTGGGGGAGGTGGTGGATACTTAATCCAAGGCTATGGCGAGTGTCTCGTAATTTTCTTTTCTTCGATAGT
>CAYQRA010001026.1:0-2222 GCA_964419315.1 uncultured Saprospiraceae bacterium
ATTGCTCTTTTTGGAGCATTGCGGGCAGGCTTGGTGGTCGTTAATACCAATCCGCTTTATACGCCTCGGGAGATGCATCATCAGTTTGCAGACTCTGGCGTAAAAGCCATTGTTATTGCAGAAAATTTTGCTGCGAATTTGGAGAAAATAATCGGGGATGTTTCGATCAAAACGGTTATCCTCACAAGTATTGGCGAACTATTGGGAACGATTAAAGGAACCATGGTTGACTTCGCGATCCGAAACATCAAAAGACTGGTACCCAAACACCAATTGACCAACACGGTTACTTTTAAAGAAGCGCTAAGTCAAGGCAAAAAATTTAGCCTCAATCGACACCATGGAACGTCCGATGAAGTTATTCTACTACAATACACTGGAGGAACAACGGGACTTTCAAAAGGAGCAATGCTCACCAATCGAAATATGATTGCCAACATGCAACAGATTCGTTCTTTTATGATGCCTTTTCTGACGGAAGGGAAAGAAATCGCTTTGTCGCCACTCCCCATGTACCATATTTTTGCCTTTACCGTTAATTGTTTAGCCCTGATGAGTATTGGTACAAAAACGGTCTTGATTGTGAATCCTCGCGATCTTTCTACCATTGTCAAAGCCTTTAAAGCGAATCCGATTACTTTGATGACTGGAGTGAATACTTTATTCAATGGTTTGGTCAATAATAAAGCTTTCAAAGCCCTCGATTTTTCCAATTTACGAATTGCTGTTGGTGGTGGGATGGCGGTTCAACGCAGTGTCGCTGAACAGTGGCAACAAGTTACGGGAATTGCCCTTTCAGAAGGATATGGAATGACAGAAGCTTCGCCAGTGGTTAGTGTAAATCCGATTGATGGATCTGGGAAAATTGGCACAATTGGCATTCCAGTACCTTCCACAGATGTTCGGATAACCGATGATGCCGGGAATCCTCTGCCGGTAGGCGAAGTGGGGGAAATCCAAGTCAAAGGCCCTCAAGTGATGAAAGGCTATTATAACCAGCCTGAAGAAACGGCCAAGACGATTACTTCCGATGGTTGGTTGTGTACTGGAGATATCGGGAAGATGCACGAAGATGGTTATTTCCAGATCGTAGATCGTAAAAAAGATATGATTTTGGTTTCGGGTTTTAATGTATTTCCCAATGAGATCGAAGAGGTGCTAGCTAGTCATCCAAAGGTTTTGGAATCTGCAGCCATTGGGATTCCGGATGAAAAATCTGGGGAAGTTGTAAAAGTGTTTGTAGTCAAAAAAGATAAATCGCTTACGGAGAAAGAACTCAAAGAACATTGTCGGGAAAACTTGACGGGCTATAAGGTGCCGCGTCAGATTGAATTTAGAACGGAATTGCCGAAGACGAATGTAGGGAAGATTTTGCGGCGGGCTTTGCGAGAATAGAATTTCCTTGTTTTTACAAATTTTTTTTCAATGGAAGCCAATTAAAAAACCCCCTCCAGAAAATCTGAAGGGGGCTTTTTTATTTTTGATATCAAAAGACTTATTTTTTCAATGCATCTCTGATTTCAGCCAATAAGTCCTCCGCACTTGGTCCTGGTTCTGGTTCTGGCTCAGGAGCTGGTTGAGAATTATTGTAAGATCTGATGATCATAAAGAGTACAAAGGCAATGATCAAAAAGTCGATAATGGTATTGATCCATTTTCCATAGCGGATAGCTACTTCTTCTGTTTCAACGGTGCCATCAGCCGCCATGACAGCAGGTTGTAGCTGAATAGCAAGGTCATTGAAGTCGACTCCCCCCATGGCTAATCCGATAGGTGGCATCAATACATCAGCAGTGAAAGAGGTGATAATGGCACCAAAAGCACCTGCGATAATAACTGCAACGGCTAAATCTAGCACATTGCCTTTCATGATAAAGTCTTTAAATTCTTGAATCATAGAATTCGTTTTTTTTAGTTGGCGTTAGAAAATTAGATTTCTCGTGTATTGAGACGAATATAATTAAAAAAGTTACTCTGTCACAAAAAAAAGCCATTCAGCCCGATTTTTCAGGGCCAAATGGCTTTTTAATATTTTCTAAAGTTAGAGCTCTACTTAAACAACTCCTGCTTCTTTTCTCAAATGATTAAGTGCTGATCCCGCTTTAACCCAATCAATTTGGGCTTCGTTATAGGTATGGTTGACCTCAAAACGATCTTCTGTATTGTCAGCGTGTCGCAAGACAATCGTTAAAGGTTTTCCGGCAGCCATCGTATCAAAATCA
>CAYQRA010001027.1:0-2221 GCA_964419315.1 uncultured Saprospiraceae bacterium
AGTCATCTGGATGATAGAAATACACAGAACACTGCCAACATTGCGACGGCTGTTAGGATGAGGCCACCAAATTTCTTTTTACAAGTCGCACAATGATGATTGCTAAATATCGGCGCTTCGCAGGGCTCAATTTTTTCTTCCCAAATGGGATTAATGATACAGTTTGTGGCTTGATTATTCACAGCCAAGTCCACCTCTTCTCCGCCTTTATAACAGATAGAATCCTGAAGCACATTATTATACATGCAATATTCGCCGACGTCTGGTCCTGCTTGAAATTTTACACAATACCGCATCACCGGTTCTCGAATTAGTCTTCCTATTTCCGCACCTTTTATCTTTGCAGAAAATTGAATTTTTCCACACTGGGAAGGGATTAATCCGATCGGATACTTAATAGGTTCGTCTTTCGGCCGGAAATCATAGTGATAAGTTACATCTGGATTGAGAATTGTTGGAGAAGTCGGTTGTCCTGAAGAAGAGATTGTAATACAATCATTGGGTGCTAGAAAGCTGGAAGCTCCATCGACACAAGTACTTAATAATTGGAATTCGCTAAATAATGGAGTGGAATTTCCATCTTGAAAAGATTCCAAAAAGATGTTTGCTTCTATGGCATTATTTTCAGCGGTAGGAGAGTTGCAAAATTCTAAATCGAAGGTAATGATGAAATCATCACAACATTTGCAAATACTTTTTACCGTCAAACCACCCGGATCATCTGGTTCTCCTTTTAGGGCACTTATTTGGAAGTAATCGGCGAATTTAATGTCCCTTGTACGATCCGGTTTTTCTGGATCTATGATCATTTCAAAACTGTCGGGAAAAGCAGCCTGTGAGTTGGGATTATTAAATATCAAGGTGTTGAGGCTATCCAAGGCGCTTGTATTTACGTTTTGCCTACTATCATAAAGTACTGCTAGAAAAGTGGCATCGGTATCCTTGTAAATAAAATTACTAGGCATTTTTAGAATAGGAAAAGATCGTAGTTCTCCTTTAGACTCCGTTTCATCCTCGTTTAAAGTCACAAGGACTCCATTAGCTAAAAGGGAAGATTCATAATTAGGAATATATTGAACGAGGCAGTTGTCATAAACTTTATCGGAGCTTAGATTAAAGTCTTTATCGTTAAAGAATGCATCTCCTACTGGATAATTATTGACCAATTTCATTCTCGTAAGAAGTTCATCGGAAAATTGATTTGGAGGGTTTGAACTGTAGCGATAATTGGGAAGAAATGTACCCGCCTCTATGACTCCTCCACTATTCTGTCTTAGCGGAATGGTATTATAATATTCAAAAGATTCCCGTGGATTACTATCTTGATAAAAAAAGAATAAGATGCCGGAGCCTACTGACCGATAGGCAATAGGGAAAACATGCAAGCGATCTTTATCCAAAAAATAAGCATCTATTTGATCTGAATAATTGCTGATTCCCATTTTGAGCCAGTCTTGCTCATGCTTTATCATAGGGACAAGAGGTTGGTTTTGGAGATCTGATTCTGACTTGGAATAAATAGGAGCTTGTGGGTTTGGATTGGTAGTTCCATTTATCTCCACCGAAGTCGGTCCTTGACTCGTAGATTTATTGGGATAAAGAAGCAATTGATCTGGAAGAACGGGGGGGATAGCGTCTGGTGGCTCATCCGCATCTTTCCGGGTGTTTAAAATAATTGCAGCAGGATAATTGATGTCTAAATCTCTGTAAGCATAGTCATATTCATAGACATTACCCATTGGATTTTTTAAGGAATCAATCTTCCTAAAGTTTCCATCGCCATAGATGATAAAGGCTTGAAAATAAGGATCGTTCCCGTATTTGATGAGATCTGGCGCTAAGGCTGGAAGTCCACTTATCTCAAATTTAATATCTTTCGCTTGAGCTCCATTTGAATAATCCAATACCTGCCCACCAGCCGAACTTCCACCGAACACTAAAAACAATAGCCCAAAAATAATACGCGTACCCTTCATAGTTTTGTTTTGAATCATTAGAAAATTTTATCACCCTTTTATGTCCAAAAAACAAAAACGTGAACCGCTACCGCAAAAAATATATGTTCGCTTCTAAAATGGGTATAAAACCTTCTAATCTTTATCAATGTAACAAAATAATTGCAAAAATAAGCAGCTTTTCTTACAAGAATTACCCGTGAAGTTGTTTAAAAAGTCATGATGAAATTATTGATAAGTGCCTGTCCGGCTGGCCAGACGGGCTT
>CAYQRA010001028.1:0-2217 GCA_964419315.1 uncultured Saprospiraceae bacterium
CATAAATACCAACCGGGTATGCATCATATTTCTTTTGTAAAATAATAACATTTTTTAGATCATCAACTCTAACTTTTTTCTTCCTTCAACATCCGATCTAAAAAATCCGTCACCAATTCCTCTACATTGCCATCTTCTCGCAACTCTCCAATCATGCCATACATCGCGGCCGACCGTTTACCACCAACTGGAGATTTCTTACTTGCCCAATTTTTCAATTGCTCGAAATGCTTCGCTGACAAGACTCCCTTAAAGAATCGCAAACCTAGCAACTGAATCTCTTTACCTACTTTATTCCAACTCCATCTTTTAGCTTTTTTTACCGCCAATTTTAAATCCGCCAAAAAAGAATCTAAGAGCGGACTATGCGCCACGGTAATACTCAAATGAAGACTAGGCGGAAATTGTTGGCGGTCACAAGGCCAACCTAGAATCCCAAGTTCATCTCCCACCTCGTATATGTCTAAGCGATCAGAAGCAATGGCGATAATAGTCGCTTCCGGCTCCGCCAAAATTTTCAATTCAGGAATGGATTTAATCCCTGCCGCAAATCTCCGAGTTGTTTCAATTGTTTCTTTACACATCTTTACATATCCTGCTCTCCCCAAAAATTGAACAACGGCCCAAGCTGCCGCAATGGCTCCGCCAGGACGAGTCCCTGCAATGCCGGGAGAGGCATAAATTCCTCCGGGCCAATTGGCGTAGACATAAAACTGAGCCTTTCTCAATTCCGAATTTCGGTAGAGCAAAAGAGAAGCGCCTTTTGCGGCATATCCATATTTATGAATATCGGCCGACAAGGAACTGACTCCGGAAACGGCAAAATCAAATGGAGCAATTGGATAACCGGCCTCCTTCATAAAAGGTAAAATAAATCCACCGATACAAGAATCTACATGAAATAAAAGATCATGCTCTAGAGCAATTTTCCCGATCGCTTCGATGGGGTCGATGACACCTTGCGGATAAGAAGGCGCAGAAGCAACGAGCAAAACACTTCGTTCATTGACCGCCGCAGCCATCGCCGCTGGAATGGCTTTGTAGTTTTCATCCACCGGAATCACGATTGGTTTTAAACCAAAATAATAACAAGCTTTATGAAAAGCAGGATGCGCACTGGCAGGCAAAATAACTTCTCCTTGAAAATGGGTTCCTTTCTTTTTTTGTGCCCAAGCTCGAGCTGTTTTTACCGCCAAAAGAATACTTTCTGTTCCACCAGAAGTCAGACAACCAGCACTCCCCTCTGGTGCGTGAAATAAATCAGCCAATTGACTGACCAAATCTATTTCCATATTTTTTAAACTCGGAAAAGCAGAGGGATTTAAGGCGTTTTCGGAAAAATATAAATTATAGGCAGCTTTTACCGTCGAAAGTATTTCTTCTCCGGGATAGTAAACGTAGGCAAAAGTTTTACCTTCTTGCCAACGATAATCTTCGGTCTTCTTCGATTTCATCTCTTCTAATAAATCCTCTCTCTTTCTACCCTTTTCTGGAAATTTCAGCATCCTTGTTTAAATTTATTATCCTCTTACAATTCCTGTGTATGGGGCCACCAAAAAGTATAAAAAATGCTTAACTAGTCAAGCTCCTCACAAGTCTTCCGGTCGCTTTTTTATTCTTCGTTTTAATTGACCTCAGGATTTTCAGAGAACGAAGTTTATTTTTGTTAAAGATAGGCCTAGTCCATTGGGATAAGAAATAATCCGGCAAACTAATTATAGGATAAGAAGAGGAATAGAAATGCGTTCTAGATTTTCATAGACAACAACATACTTATCCTGATCATCCAATAGTCCGGCAAAAGCAATCGAGCAATAAGACATATGTAGATTTTATTAGATACACTAAAGTCTATAAATCAAAGCCCTAAATATTTTCTGTTTCCAAGAACAGAAATATATAAACCTACAGAAAAACGAAGAAACCAAAATGCTCCAAAATAGCCTAATAATATCTTATAAGTCCACTGTATTTTCCAAACAGAATTACTATTTTACAGTCGTAAAACCATTTTAAGAAAAATGTAGACATACGCTAACCCTAGGTAAAGGACAAGCCTCCACAACGATTCATAGATGTTAGGAGGCTCCATAATCGGTTTTTTCTTTCCCTAGACTCTAACCATAACTATGGGAAAAGATAAGATTCTCCTCACAGGAGCCACCGGCCAAATCGGATCTGTTTTGACTGCTCAGTTGAGACAAAACTACGGTAATG
>CAYQRA010001029.1:0-2205 GCA_964419315.1 uncultured Saprospiraceae bacterium
CCAAAAATCGCGGCTTCCACCACGGCGTACGGCACGATTGACTCTTCCTGGGCCACCATTATACGCGGCCAAAGCCAACTCCCAAGACCCAAAGCGCTGATACAATCTTTTGAGGTATACAAAAGCTGCCTTAGTCGACATATGCGGATCACGTCTTTGATCCATGCTAGAAGAAACTTTCAGACCATACTCTTTTCCAGTAGCAGGCATAAACTGCCAAAGCCCTACGGCACCTGAGCGAGATACCGCAGTCGGGTCCAAAGCAGATTCTACAATGCTCAAATATTTTAAATCCTTGGGAAGGCCAGCCTCTTTGAGGTATTTATCAAAAAGAGGGAAATACATTACTGTTCGACCGAGCATAGCTTCTGCCTTTGGTCGATTCTTTACCGTATAGGTATTGATATAACTTCTGACAATTTTATTGAATCGCGGCACCACCACATCACTTCGCATTCCTTTCACCCGATTAATCAGCTCACTATCCGAAAAAGTCGGAATTCGAACTATGGTTGGATAAGGAGAATTTTGTTGATACTCAACATCTGGGCTGGTTACACTGGATTGTGCAAAAGTAGGAGCGTTAAAAAGAAAGGCTAAAAAAGCCAGTAATAAAACAATTCTCATTTTTTTAAAAATTGACGTTCTTTGAAAAAGAACTATAATGAAAGTATCTGACCAACGAAAACCGCTATCAGCAAGGGGTCATTACTACAGATTCTAGAGAAATAGCGAAGTCGAACCAACGACTGGGGATGAGGCAATGGGAGTTTTACACTTTTAGTATATCTACTATCATTTCTACGTGTAAAAATACCAAACTTTAACGCATTAAAATAATTATGATTGCGCCAATAAGCCTTCCAAAGCTGGTTTTAACGTTTCGTTATTTCTTCTCTTCTTCTTTTTACGTCAATTCTAACTTAATGATTCTACTTTGGCTAGAAAAAACAAAAAAGCCTTCTTTTGTTCGGCTTATTCTAATAAGCATTTAAGGCTCGAAATAGATTCTTGAGAAAGCCCTACTTTAGGCAAAATCAAGTAATTTCCTGACTGATTAGCCGGAATAAAAGATTTGGCATAGGAAGGGTTTAATTCTTGAAGAATAGCTACAGGAATCCCTGATTCCAGACCTATTTGTTGAAAAGTCTTCTTTCGATAGACTCGAAGAGTTTGGGTCATCAAAAGGTTATAATCTGGATAGCGCGGACGCAGGTTATAAAAATGGTAATAACTCATCAGATAAGCCATTGCAGTAAATTTCTCTACGTATTGTCTAGTCTGGCGAGGTAAAAGTCTTTTGATCTTTGAGTAATCGCTACTCTTCCTTCGTTTGATGATCCCAGCCACCCGAGCAGGACCACAATTATAGGCAGCAATCGCTAATTTCCAGTCCCCAAACTTTTGATGTAAATCTCTCAAAAGCTTAATTGCGGCTTCTGTCGATTTATTAGGATCCAAACGTTCATCTACCTCCGATGCTACAGTCAAACCATATTCTCTTGCCGTTCCTGGCATCAATTGCCACAATCCGGCTGCTCCTTTGCCCGAAACCACTTCCGGTTTTAAAGCCGATTCTACCACCGCCAAAAATTTCAATTCATCAGGCAGTCCCGCTTCTTTTAATTTTTCTTCAAAAAGGGGAAAATATCGCGCGGAACGCCCCAAGAAATATTCCATTCCATTGCGTCCTCTAGTCACTAGGCCTTTAATTCTATCCTCAATCGAGGAATTTAATCTTAGTTCAATTGTCGTCTGTAACTGCTCCATCTGTCCCTGAATTTCTTCTGGGGAATAGCGAAAAGCCGTAGATTTCACAAAAATAGGGGGAAAAGAAGTAAAATTAGCTTCTTTTGCTTCTATGCGCGGAGTAGGTAGGAGTACACAAGAAATTAGAAGCAAAAGTATCATCTTGCCTTTCATAACGTGGGATTATTTTGTTAAAAAACCTGTTCAATTTTAAAAAAAACTAGGTGATCGGCAATTGAGGGGTGCAAAGATAGAGATACCTTTGAGAATGCCAAGGCTTTTGAAAACCTTAATACTGTTAATGTTTTTTTCTAGGAGGAATCACCCTATAAATCTCTTGATAAATAAGGCTTATTCGGTATTTGAATGGGTTTTTAGAGCAGTCGCAAATGCCAATAATTTGGCTTCTTGATGGCGATCAGCCATCAACTGAAAGCCAAAAGGCATGCCATTTTC
>CAYQRA010001030.1:0-2205 GCA_964419315.1 uncultured Saprospiraceae bacterium
CTACTTGTACACAGCCATTTTCACATTCCTCCAAGTTGACTTTGGTTTGGAGGTCACAAACGGGACAGTCTATTTCTGGTAAAACAGTGACCCTTACTTCATCTTCTCTGATACAATCGGGCTCGCTAGAAAAAGAATATTTAAACACATAAGTTTCTCCATATGCCAAACCTGAAATAAGCGGATTCTCTTCATCAGGACTTGTAATGAGGACACCGGTTTGGCCAGATAATAATTCCCAAGAAACTGGAATATCTGCAACATTACCATCTGCATTGATCGGAGTACTCCCATTGAGCTGGGCCGAAAGTAGGCAGGTTTCAATATCCGTTCCTGCATTGATGGAAGTGACATCTGTGACGAAGACCTCTAAGACGCTCTCGTCAAAACAGGTGACCTCTAAACCGGTTAGGATGTCTATTCCTGTTCGACTAACTTTAATCAAAAAAGAATAAAAGCCTTCCGTCGATAGATCAAAAGTAGTATTCGGAAAAACGGTGAGTGCACTTCCTATTGGTAAAGCGGTATTGGCAGATGCCAAAACTTCAGCCGTCACCTGTCCTTCAATTTCGTTGAGCATAAAATAATCCCCGATTCTAAAAAAAGGTTCTCCTCCACAAACTAGGTTTACACTTGGTTTGGGTACACTTACTCTTGGAGCAAGGTATAAGAACCAATTCATTCTATCCGAACATCCATTATCATTAACAACTCTTGCTTCGACTCTAACACTTATTCCATCTGGTAAAGCCTCTGGGGGAAGGGTATTAGAAATATCGGCAAAAGTAAGGGAGGCAACATTAGACGCGCCCCCCGAAGGAATACCACTTATCCAATTATTATTGGGAGCAGGAACATTGGAAGTAACGGTCCAGAAATAAGCCCCTCCAGAAATAGCTGTAGGATCAATATAGAAATCATAAGTATCAAGCGTCCAGATATCTTGGCAGTCAACAAAGAAGGTATCCATTCCTAAATCTATCTCCCCATCTCCACCAATAAAGACCTCCTCGCAAATAGTGTCTGAGTTGCAAGTTCCATTGAGTATGGTGTAGCAAATTTCATATATACCATCTTCTTCTACTTCAATTATCGCGAAAGTACCCAGCGAATCAATAAATGTTGCGATCGCTTGTTGGCTCTCCGGTTGATACCAAATGGGTATTCCATTACAACCTGGTATATTCGCAGAAAAAGTAGCCATCCTACCACAAGGATTCCCAGTACCCGAAATCGTAAGTTCCGTATATTCTTGGGTAAAAGATATTTCCGTACTCACCACTTCTTCGCAAGAACCAATATTTTGAAAATAGGAAAGAGTATAATTACAAGCCGTGGTATTATCTTCCTCCCGAACGATGGTCACCGCAGATCCATCGCTACTTGGCGTCAAGGTAACTCCTACATCTGGCTCGATCAACCAAAGCCCTGTAACCCCTGGGTCAACGGGAGTCCCTTGTACCGTTACACTCAAACCACAAATATCTGCTTGATCGGTGTAAGGAGCTAGAATAGCTGGAGGCGTATTAATAGCTCCAACCGTTACCGTCAAGGTAGCGACCGCAGGCTCTGAATCTACACAAATCACGGTCATTTCAAAAACATAAATTCCATTTTCAAAACAAGCTCCAAGAACGGGACTTACCGTAGGTTGTAGGATATTTGGATCATCAAAAACGACCTCCATAGGAGTACTCACTACCTTCCAAGTAACATCTAGAGGATCCATATAATCCGGGGAATCTTCTCCAAAGAGTAGCATTGGATCACAATTACAAATCGCTCGATCTCCTCCAGGGTTGGCACTACAATTTTGTGCCTGTGAAAGGACCGGCAGTAATAATAATAGAAAAAACAGTTTTAAAGCTTTCATAATAATCTAAAATTTTTAAGTGTTATAAAATCAAATTTAGGCTTGAGTGGATTTTATTATTGGGCATAAACATATCCCATTTCAATGTGGGTCATTCATTGAAACAAAGAGAAAACCAGCTGACTTATTGAGTATCAATAAACAGCGATTACTTTTAAACAAGCGGAGATTAGGAATAGGAATCCGGACTATAGTACGCCACAAATTGATCTATCCAAATCAAGTGATGAATAAAGTTTTAACTAATAGAGTTTATTCTAAAATGGTTTTATGAGATTAAAAGGAAGGATTTTATTTCCAATCAAGGAACGCTCGGAGCCTAATAGCCGTAG
>CAYQRA010001031.1:0-2205 GCA_964419315.1 uncultured Saprospiraceae bacterium
CCACAGTTCATAAAGATAACGAAGTCGCCCGAGGCCATGGCTAATCCCTTATTCATCGCATCATAAATTCCCTTATCGGGCTCACTAATCCAATGATTAACAAACTGTTTACATTTTTTTATAATTTCCTGCGTTCCATCAGTAGAGGCGCCATCGACGATGATATATTCGATGTTGGGATAGCTCTGTCGGACTATACTTTGCATGGTGGATTCCAATAGATCGGCTCCATTGTAAACCACGGTAATGACACTAATGATCGGTTGCTTTACGCTCATAATTCACTGCAAATCTACGAATTGTCCCCCTAAAATATGTACCTTTGGCGGCATTATTGAAATAAGGGGTGCCTTTACGATAACCAAAATAAAATTTATACGTAAAGTCATTGATTACTAGATGATTAGATCTTATTTTTTTAGACTTTCGTCAAATGTTTAAGCTGAGAAATATTTGACGAAAGTCATAAATACATTAATACTTTTAGTAAGGCTATCAGGTTTTTAGATTGTTGGTAAATGGTCCACTATTTAATAATCTATCGTCTAACAATCTAATAGAAAATACAAATCATGAATAACGAGCTTTTGAAAAATCTGTTTCCTCATCTGATTGCATTCTTTGTGATGATGGGGGTTTCCTTTGCGATGTTTGCGCCATATGTGTTTGATGGAAAAGTATTGAACCAAGGGGATAATGTGAAAGCTAAGGCCATGCAAACGGAACTTAGTAAGGTGAGAAAAGAAACAGGCGAAGCGCCACTTTGGACGAATTCTACATTTGCTGGAATGCCCACTTACCAAATTCATTTATCGCCTAAAGGGAACTTCACCAAGCCGGTTTTTTATTGGATGTTATTGGGTCAACCGATGACGGCTCCACATACTTCTATTTTATTGGCGATGTTGTTTACCTATTTGTTACTGCTGGTTTTGAAAGTCGATTGGCGACTGGCAATAGCGGGAGGAATAGCCTATGGATTTTGTAGTTACCAAATAGATTTAGCGGAAGCGGGACACTCCACCAAATTAATTGCAAATGCTTATGCGCCAGCCTTGTTAGCCGCAGCGGTGTTGACGTATCGAGGGCGGTATTTGTTAGGGGGAGGTGCCTTTGCCTTGATGCTCGCTTTGCAGGTTTATGCCAATCATGTTCAGATCACTTACTATACGTTTATCATATTAGGCATATTGGGGATTTTCCAAATTGTAAAAGCAGCTCGGGAAAATAAATGGGCACATTTTGCGAAAGCATCAGGTGCATTAGTAGTTGCCGCATTACTCGGTGTAGCTGCCAATACGTCAAAGCTCTGGCCCACCTTGGAATACTCAAAAGAAACCATCAGAGGCAAATCAGAACTAACGGCCAAAGCCTCCAAAGGCGATGGATTGGATAAAGACTACGCCTTCGGTTGGAGTTATGGAAAGATGGAATCATTGACCTTATTAATACCAAATTTTAGTGGAGGTGGCGTCTCCCAACATTTTAGAGGGACGGAGATGCATAATCGCTTTTTTGCTAGTTTTCGAACGCAAGCTGCCCAATCAGGTATGACCGTTCAACAAGCCACTCGAAATGCCGAAAGATCAATAGCAAATAATTTTTATTGGGGCGATCAAACCTTTGTAGGTGCGCCGATTTATTTTGGAGCGATTGTTTGTTTCTTATTTATTCTGGGTGCTTTTATTGTACGAGGGCCGATGAAGTGGTGGCTATTAACGGCTTCCATTCTTATGTTGTCGATAGCATGGGGAAAGAACTTTTTCTTGAATCATATTTTGTTTGATTATTTTCCGATGTTCAATAAGTTTCGATCCGTATCGATGGCGATGCAGATGTCGCAGATGGGTTTTGTAGCCCTTGGGTTTTTGGGATTGCAAAAAATGATGGATAAAGATGTAGAACTGGCTGCTAAGAAAAAAGCGTTGATGATTGCGGCAGGCAGTGTAGGAGGTTTGTGTTTGTTGTTGGGATTGGGCGCAGGGATGTTTGATTTTACAGGGGTTAATGATGACCGACGATTGCAAGCTGAATTAGTTTCGATGGTCAAAGCAGATCGAATGAGCATGATGCGACAAGATGCGTTTAGATCATTTATGTTGATAGGAATTTCGGCTGGTTTGTTGTGGTTTTATTTGCAAGGAAAATTGAAGGCGATCATTCCAATTGTTGGAATAGGTTTATTGGTTTTGGGTGATATGTGGA
>CAYQRA010001032.1:0-2200 GCA_964419315.1 uncultured Saprospiraceae bacterium
TCTTTTGATAGAGGAGATAAGGAAGTATCGAGCGCCACAAAATCGCTTGATAGCACAATATCGCTATTCAGGTAAGACCACCATTTCATAAAATCTTGCTCCAATAAGGAGGCATCAATATTTGCCTTTCCAAAGGCTACTGGAGCAGTGATCTTTTGGGTGGCATCCGAACAGGAATTTAAAATGAGTAATAAGAGGATTACTACACTTTTAAATTGTTTTTTTTTTCTTCCCATTGTTGATAGCTTTTTTCTTTACGTTTGTCTGCCTATAGACCGGTATAGTTTATCCACAAAATTTCAAATTGTCATTCTGGCCATAGTCGAAGAATCAATTCCACAGATGCCATTATGAGGAGAATTGGTGTGAAGATAAAAAGAATGATCGGTGGTTAAATATATTGGGCAAAGAGACGCTTCCATAGGATAGGGAGTAGGAAAAAAATAATTAAAAAAAATCTCCAAAAAATTCAAAAAACACCCCCATCTTCTAGCTTATCCTGATAACAAATTTAAATTATCATTTTACCTATATAATAGGCATTAATTTGGCGAAAGCCCTAATAATAAATGCTTAATTGTCCTATCAAAACACCAAAAAAATCAAGCTCAAAAATTCCCTACCCAAAATAAGATTCACAAATACGCACCAAGAATCAAAAGCCAACATCTTCTCGTTTATTAGTCTATATTTGCGCCCTTTTGGAGCAAACATTCGAAAACTAATTCCATGACAAAAAGAGTAATTAATCATTTCACCAGTAATCCAAAAGATGATATCCTTTCGGGAATCACCGTTTCCCTTGCGCTGGTGCCAGAGGCGGTTGCCTTTGCTTTTGTAGCGGGGATAGATCCATTGGTGGGTTTATATGGCGCGTTTATAATGGGGATTGTCACCGCTTTATTTGGCGGCCGACCAGGTATGATATCGGGAGCTACGGGAGCCACGGCTGTAGTGATGGTACACATGATTGCTAAAGGAAATGAAGTAGGAGCAGCCTTATCTACCCCTATTGATAATCTTGGATTGCAATGGTTGTTTATCACCTTACTCATCGTAGGTGGTATTCAAATCATGGCGGGTCTTTTCCGTCTAGGAAAGTTTGTGCGACTCATTCCGCATTCCGTGATGATGGGTTTTGTCAATGGATTGGCCATCGTTATTTTCTTATCTCAATTAAGCCTATTCAAAGAAAACATAAATGGACAGATGCAATGGTTGCAAGGCATGGAGTTGTATATCATGTTTGCCTTAGTCGTATTGACGATGGCCATTATGTGGTTATTGCCCAAACTTACGACCAAGATTCCTTCAGCCTTAGTCGCAATCATCGTAGTAGCAGCTATCACCATCTTTGCTAAGTTAGATGTAAGTACAGTTGGCTCCTTTATAAGTGATGGTGGTGGAGCAGGCTTGCAAGGGGGATTGCCCACGTTTCAACTACAAATATTTTCTATGCTAAATACGATTGGGGAATATTGGGGATTGATTTTATCTACGGCCATGATCTTAGCAGCTGTTGGATTGATAGAATCCCTAATGACGCTCAACTTAGTAGATGAACTAACCGAAACCAGAGGAAGTAGTAATGTCGAATGTGTAGCCCAAGGAAGTGCCAATATCTTAAGCGGCCTTTTCGGTGGCATGGGTGGTTGCGCTATGATCGGCCAATCCATAATCAATGTCAACAGTGGAGGAAGAGGTCGGCTATCAGGTGTGGTAGCTGCCATTGGTTTACTTTGCTTTATTTTATTTGCGGCTCCTTTGATTGAGCAAGTGCCAATAGCTGCATTGGTAGGGGTAATGTTTATGGTGGTGATCGGAACTTTCGCTTGGTCTAGCTTTCGAATTATCAATAAAATCCCCAAGTCCGATGCCTTCGTTTTGGTTATCGTATCGGCCATTACCGTTTGGCATGATTTGGCCATCGCAGTGATCATAGGGGTCATCATTTCAGCGCTGGTATTTGCTTGGGAAAATGCGACTATGATTCGAGCCCGTAAACGATTCAAAGCAGACGGAACCAAAGTTTATGAAATCTGGGGGCCTTTATTTTTCGGTTCCATCCAAAACTTCAAAGACAAATTCGATCCAGCCAGCGACCCCGATTCCATAGAGATTGATTTTATAGAATCCAAAATAAGCGATCACTCTGGAATAGAAGCGATGAGAGGTATCGCCAATAAATACCTCGACCTCG
>CAYQRA010001033.1:0-2195 GCA_964419315.1 uncultured Saprospiraceae bacterium
CGAAAAAGGCCTCTCTGGAGAAAATTAGAAATTCTCTAATTGCACTTAAATCAAAAGGCGGAAAGATAGAAGAATACATGCAGCTGGAAAATAGGATCTTGGAGATCGAACAAGAGCTTCAGGGCTTAGGCGTCAGCCTCGGAGATTTTGATGATGAAAACGAATTTTGTACCGTTCAATTTTCCTTACTAGAAGGAAAAGAAATTAAGATCAGTTTTATACATCGAGTAAAGGTCGCCTTGGAATGGACCATCAAATTCTATATGCGAATGATGATCAGCTTATTTTTCCTAGTCTTAGTTGTTTATTTGACTTTACTCGTAATCGGTAAATTAAAAATAATAGAAGGACTTCTCAATAAAAAATAATAGAAATTAGGGATAAATTAGTTCAAAAGACAAAGCGCATTTAAGCATTTATTGCAAAGAACACCAAGCCAACTCTAATTAGTAAACTAAACAATAATTTTCTATTTTTGTCATTTATTATTTCACCCAAAACAAATACTTTTATGTACCAAAGACTAATGCTGATTTTTGCGATAATAACGAGCCTCACGGTCTATTCCTGTAACAAAGAATCTGATCCTCTCGACCCCGTTCCTACCATTGGCGATCAAGATAAGGATGGCATCAATGATGACGAAGATAATTGTGTGCTAATCTCAAATGCCGACCAAACGGATTTAGACCAAGATGGCATCGGAGATGATTGTGATGAGGATATGGATGGAGACGGTATTGATAATACGATGGACAACTGTCCAATGCTAGCTAATCCAGACCAAATTGATGAAGACCAAGATGGTATCGGTGACGATTGTGACCCTAGTGTTGACTTATCGGTGGATTTGACCACTTTAATTATTGGAGACTATTTAGGAACCAATAAATTTGGAGAAGATGGATCATTTATTACAGAAGAAGGTCGAACCGCTAAAGTAACGATGGTATCAGATTCCGTGGTCAACCTCCTTGTAAATACCGGGTTTGGCGATAATTTAAATTTTGATGCTAAGTTGAGCACGGAGACTTTATTTAGTGCGAGCAATGTAAGCATATTTGGAGATGGAACTTATGGGGGTACTGGCTGGTTGAGTGGAGATTCTTTATACATCGACCTCTCCACAGGCAATAAGGTTTATGAATTTGGTGGACTAAGGCAGTAAATGCTTCTTAAGCTTTGTCAAAATTCAAAAAAACTTTTAAATCCGAGACAAGACTATGAGTTGATATTTTACTTCTTTATATTGACCTCCAAAATAATAACACATGCCAAATCATCCACTCGCGGGAAAAACAGCAAGCAGTGAACAGCTCGTAAACATTCCGCAGCTCATCACCAATTACTTTAAGCAAGCGCCAAATCCGGCCCTACGAGAACAAAGAGTTTCTTTTGGAACCTCCGGTCACAGAGGATCTTCTCTAAGTAATTCCTTTAATGAGCATCATATTCTGGCAACCACCCAGGCTATTTGTAATTATCGGGAAAAACAAGGGATAACAGGGCCTGTTTTTATGGGGATTGATTCCCATGCTTTGTCCATTCCTGCACAGGCAACGGCATTGGAAGTCCTTGCTGCTAATGGGGTCCTTACCATGATCGCAAGCAATGAGGAGTATACGCCAACACCGGCAGTCAGTCATGCCATATTGGAGTATAATAAGGATAGAAAAACGAGTCTGGCAGATGGTATTATTATTACCCCTTCTCATAATCCACCTGGAGATGGTGGCTTCAAGTATAATATGACCAATGGTGGCCCTGCAGAAGGAGCGGTGACCTCTTGGATTGAATCCAGAGCGAATGAAATATTAGAAAATCAACTTCGGGAAGTTAAAAGGATTCCTCTGGCTCAGGCTATGAGTGCGGACACGACCGTGGAATATGATTTTCTCGATGCCTATACTGCTGATTTGAGTAAGGTGATAGATACCAAATTGCTCAAAGAATCGGGCATTCCAATGGGCGTAGATCCACTGGGTGGAGCGGGAGTAAAGTATTGGCAAAGAATAGCGGATCGCTATGATTTAAATTTGACGGTAGTAGATGATTCCGTAGATCATACTTTTAGTTTTATGTCGCTGGATTGGGATGGTAAAATTAGAATGGACCCTTCTTCTAAGTTTGCGATGCAAAGACTGATACAATTGAAAGATAAATTTCCGGTGGCCTTTGCTTGTGATACCGATCAT
>CAYQRA010001034.1:0-2188 GCA_964419315.1 uncultured Saprospiraceae bacterium
CGCGGCTACGCTTCGATTTTGACGCCTTGAATTGAACGAAAATCCACCTTTTTCAATTCAAGCAGCAATTTTTAAACAACTTCAGTATCTCTACTAAAAACAACGATCATGTTTACCGGAATCATAGAAAGCCTCGGCCACATCGAGCAAATAGAACAAGAAGGAAGCAATTATCATTTTACCATCCAATCTTCTCTTTCTAAGGAATTGAAAATTGATCAAAGTGTATCCCATAATGGGGTATGTCTGACGGTGGTCGCACTGGGCGAAGATACCCATACGGTCACCGCCATCCACGAAACGATGATCAAAACCAATCTGGGGGACTTGAAAGTAGGCAATACGGTCAATCTTGAAAGAGCGATGCTCGCTAACGCTCGCCTCGATGGCCACATGGTACAAGGGCACGTGGATGGTACGGGGCAATGCTTATCAGTCAAATCCATGGATGGCAGCTGGTACTATCGCTTTAGCTATCAACCCACTCCAGAGCATCTTTTGGTGGACAAAGGCTCGGTGTGTATCAATGGAGTGAGCCTAACCGTAGTAGATCCGACGGATGAAGAATTTTCCGTGGCGATTATCCCTTACACTTATGAGCATACCACTTTCAAAGAAATCATTTTGGGAAGTAAGATCAATTTAGAGTTTGACATCATTGGTAAGTATGTCGCGCGGATGGTTGGAGCTTATCAAAAGTAGGAAGTCTATGGTCTTATCTAGTGCTTTCCATCGTGCAAGGCGAAATTTCTGATTAGTCCAGATTAACCAATACAAAATATAAAAATGAAACTACCAATTACGCTAATTGCCTTATTGTACCTATTGATAAGTGCTGGTTGTAAACCCCAAAAAAGTAAATCTGTCAACGTTATAAGTGCTGATATAGATAAATTTTGGATGGCTTTTGACACCATTTCTCAGCAAACAGATTCTCTAAAAAAAATGCAATTATTAGAGGAATTATATCTTTCAAAAGGTTCGCTAGGATTGCAGGGAATCATTGAGGCTAAGAGATATCAAAAAGAAGAGTTTTTGAATATGATTGATAATTACCCCCGATTTTTACAATCTGTTCGACCCAATACTCAAAAAGCCAAACAACTCTCCAGTGACCTAGAAGGGGGAATTGAAAAGCTGAAAGCTATTTATCCTGAATTACACGCTGCTAAAATATATTTTACGATTGGTGCAATGAGAAGTGGAGGAACCACTAGAGATAGTTTGGTATTGATTGGTAGTGAACTGGCTATGGTAGATCACCAAACGGATATCTCTGAGTTTGAAGGAAGAATGAAAGATTGGGCGGAGAATTATATTGCTACAAAACCATTGGACAATATCGTATTATTAAATGTTCACGAATACGTTCATACCCAACAAAATCCGATTCCCAACAATCTTTTATACCAGTGTGTCTATGAAGGGATTGCAGAATTTGTTTCGACTAAAGCCATGGAGACGACGTCTACCTCTCCAGCTATAGCCTATGGAAAAAATAACTCAGAAGTAAGGAGCGTATTTGAAAAAGAGATGTTTTACAATTGGACCTTCCAGTGGTTGTGGAGCAATGCTCCAAATCAATTTGACACCAGAGATTTGGGATATTACATCGGTTATCAAATAGCTGAGTTACATTACGAAAATGCAGTAGACAAAAAACAAGCAATCAAAGAAATGATTGAATTGGATTTTGAGAAAACCGAAAAAATCGATCATTTTATTGATCAAACAAAGTTCTTTTCCAAACCAATTGATATCCTTAGAGCAGAAGATAAAAAGAAACGACCGAAGGTGCTTGCCATCCAACAATTTGAAAATAATTCTCAAGCTGTCAATCCAGAGTTAACCGAAATTACGGTCAATTTTTCGGAAGCCTTAAACGCCTATAACACCGGAATTGATTATGGTGATTTAGGAGGAAATGGATTTCCTAAAATCGTAGATAGGTTTTGGTCGAAAGACTCTTTGAGCTGGACCATGAAGGTAGAATTAGAAGCTGCGAAAGAATACCAACTTTTGATTTCTAATAATTTTAGAACGGTGAATGAGGTGCCCCTTCAACCCTATCTGATATCCTTTAAAACAACTGATTTATAGGAAAAAGCTATTTTCTTTCACTAAGAAATCTAGCTATGGAAGGCGTTTATTCAAGGTAAGTGAACGCCTTTCTTTATTTTGATCAAAC
>CAYQRA010001035.1:0-2186 GCA_964419315.1 uncultured Saprospiraceae bacterium
CACGCTAACTAAATTTGTTAAATTAGAATGAATATTTTTCTGAACACCCTTAATACTCAATAAACAATGGGACTAAACAGACGTGGGAAAGCAAAAGGTACGTTCTCCTAAACCACCTCCAATCTTTTTGCTTCATATACTTTTAGTAAATCCCTGGCAACCGAGAGGTTATCATAGTTCTCTACAACAAAAGCTTGAGCTGATTGGCCAATTTTACTCAACTGTCCATTGCTTTCAATACAGAATTGGAAGCAATTGATAAATTCTTCGACTGTATCCGCGACCAAGACCTCTTTGCGATGCGCAGCATTCACTCCTTCTAAGCCCATGCTCGTGGTCACCACTACTTTTCCAAGTGCCATTCCTTCTAGGATTTTGGCGCGCATGCCGCTCCCCGAAAGTAAGGGCACAATCATGACAGAATGTTCGTTGATAAAATCAGCAGCATCGGGTACTTCACCGTGGATAGTTACATTGGGTTTATTAATATGGCGAATTGAATCGGGAGTATTTCGACCAGCCACATGTAGGGTCAATTTTGGAAAACGCTGTTGTAGCTTTCCCCAAACATTGTCTAAAAACCATTGCAAACCTTCCTTATTGGGCATCCAATCGAGAGAGCCAATAAAGGAAATGGAAATATCTCGATGATAACTTTCAGGATTAGGGGTATAATCTCGTTGATCAATTCCAATTGGAGTAACGACGGATTTTCCACGATAGCCAAAATTTTGGAACGTCTGTAAATCTTTTTCACTGATCGCTACCAAGAGATCATAATTGGTTAGTTGTTGGATCTCAAAATTCCGCAGCTTTTTGGTCAGATGTTGAAGGTACCAACGCTTGATAAAATTGGGGGTATTCTCACTTACTCGCTCCCAGATTTCATGCTCTACATTATGAGCTCGCATGGCAATGGTCGCTTTAGAATATTTGCGGATAATCGGAATATAAGGCGCTAGATAAAGCGTCTCCAATTGGATAACATCAAAGGTGTTTTTTTGTAATAAGCGGGTCAGAAACCGAGCAAAATCATCAGAAATAAAACGCGCAATATGGTAAGATTCTTCGGAAAATAGATTGAGAAAAGCATCTTTGGACTTCAATTCATTATCCACTTCTACAAAATGAATTTGGCGATAATGGTCAAAATCTTCGGGGAGTTGTTTGACATCAAAATAATGCTTCTTGGTATTCATCGCCAATAGAGTCAACTCTGCTCCTAATTGATGTAAAGCCTTACTTAAGTGGGTAACGGCGATGGCTTCACCATCTTTCAAAGGAAATGGGAATTTCTTGCAGAGCTGAAGAATTTTCATATACCAATAGTTTAAAGTTTGGAGCTAGCCATTTAGACAAAATAGCAGAAATACTATTTAGGCTGGCTCTGTAGATTGTTTCGTTAGGTCCTGATAATCAATTAATTGTAAGATTCTATTCGATATCTTCAGCTTTAATTATTAATAAATTGGTATAGTTCTTCAATATTTGGAACATGCAAATTTAGTTTTTTTCTAATAGTTTCAATGTTTTTAGTAATCTACTTTTGCGTCTTTTTTGCCAAAAACCATTAATCCTAAAAAACTTCTTCCTCCTCCGGTCGCCACTCCGGCGATACAATACAGTAAAACTCCAAAGCTACTTTTCCGGTATTTTCTACATATTGATTAGCTCCTGGTGGTACAAAAACCAAATCGCCTGCCTCTACCAATTGTTCTTTCTGATCCACTATTATTTTTCCTTGCCCATTCAGAAAAAGATACAATTCTCCACTTTTCAAAGCATGTGGCAAAGAAGCACGTCCAACTTCAATTTTGGCCTGCGCCAAACTATAAGGAATCTTTAGTCCATCCTTATCGGGATGCAAGACTTCTTTTAGAACGGTGTGATCTCCGGCTAAGAAACTTGGAATTTGGTCTATTTTTTTGAAAATCATACGTATTAGGTGTTTGTTAAACGAAGAAAAAACCAATTCTGCTGCGAGCAAAAAATCTTTGCCGATCAATTCCTATTTCAGCAAAACTGATTTCCCTTTCACAATTCTCCGTAATATACTTGAATTTCTTACTGGTTTCCCTATTTTTGGTGCTGCATGATAAAAGCAGAAAATATCCACAAATCCTACGGACAACTCCACGTTCTAAAAGGCGTCAATTTGAATATTGAAAAAGGAGAATTTGTAACCA
>CAYQRA010001036.1:0-2184 GCA_964419315.1 uncultured Saprospiraceae bacterium
GATCGGGAATCTGAGGTTGGGTACTTGCCCCACCGGGCTCAATAGCGGTAGCCAAAGCGCCATAAAAATACCCCTCTTTATAGGCTAGACCAAAAGCAAATTCATGGAAATTGGCGGAGACTTTCCAAGCACTGCAAACGGTTTGATATTCATCGATGATTTCATCGCCATCGTGATCTACTAATTTTGTTAGTTCTTGTTTTTGTAAAACATAAATTTCATCTTCCACGACTCTAAGTCCCAAGGGTTCGGCCAGCCCTTTGGCAATCGTTTTGACTTCGATGTCATTAGGGTTTTCACTATCTAAATTACTGAGAATAAAAACTGAGCCGGCAGCATCCCAAGTACTGACGACCATTCTTCCGTCTGACAGAAAATCAATGCCTCCAACTTTGGGGGTAAAAACTTCTGGACGAGCTTGTTTAAGATCGTAACTTGGATGTACTTTTTTTAGCGGATAAGTATGACCCGGAATTTTTCTTTCTGATGCCATTGCCAAGGGTTTCCCCCTTCGGGGTTTTTGAGATTTGTGATGCGCTAGCATCGTGGCGGGTACTATGCTAAACTGAGTATCTCCCGTTTTTTTCCATTCCAAAGAGAGACTTTTTCCACCCTTTCCTTGAAAATAAGCAACTTCAAAAGAGTGGTAACCTTTGGCCAAGGCAATCCTTCCTTTTTTACGAGAGTTGCCATGCGGTCCATCGTGGTCAATGACCACTTTATCGCCGATGGTCAAACGGGAACCATCATCACTTACTAAACTAAACTCATAGGTTTTCTCTTCTTGGATATTTAGGTAGCCATTTATGATAAAACCAAAATCATCTTTGAGTCCTCTAAAGGCACTGCCTTTCGCTTCTACGATAGGGATGATCCCAGAGTGAGAAGGTGCTTGCTTGGTATTGATATCGGCTATTTTATTAATCGGGGACTTAGAAGTATAGGTGCGAATGGCTGCTCCGGGAAAGAGTTCATGCTCTTTTATATCTGCTATTGCGGGGACAAAATCTTTTGCTTCTTCCTCCACTGGTTCTTCCTTCATCACGGCCTCTTCCTCTGCATCGAGTTCTAAGATATAATCAACCATCGCTTGGATGTCTTCGTCGGATAATTGGGGGTGCGCATTCATCAATTGATTGCCCCATACTCCGGTTCCTCCTTCTTTAATTTTTTGGGATAACATCAGGGAATTTGCTGGCGTATTTCGATATTTTTTCGCCACTTCCATGTAGGAAGGACCAATGGTTTTTCGATAAGTATTATGGCAAATTTTACAATCGTTGCGAGCTATTAGCTGATAGCCATTTTGAGTTTCGTCTTCTGTTTCCTCTTTTAATTTATTGGGATTTTCAATCATTGGTTTTTCGACAAACCATGTTTTGAAAGAAGTGCTTGCATTAGTATTGAGGAGGAGGAGAGCTTCCATATCAAGTGCTTTGATATTTCCGTACTCCATCGTTTGTGTATTGATTTCTTTTAATGTTCCATCCGTCTCGATCTGATCTTTTTGGGCGACTGAACTTATATTGGTTTTTAAAGCGACTTGTACATTTTTTGGCAAACCAGAAGTCGTATAAATTCTTTCAAAACCATTTTGCCCAGCTTCTGATTGTAGGTATTCCGGGCGTTCACTAATTTTTACGGTTTCCCCATTTCCCAAATCAATTTCATACATCAATTCGACTTGGCCTTTTACAAAACGGTGTCCTTTGTATTTTGATTTTACCGCTCTTTCCTGACCATTATCAATGATGATCCAAGGCTTGGGAGATTTAGAGAGTAAATAAGCGTCTCCAATACTGGTAGGTTGCGGACCATGAGCCGTAGTGTATACTGCTCCATCAAAGCTGACCTGTCCTTTCCAAGCTTTATAGAGGGCTCCATGTTCGGTATTATAGGATACCCAGAGCTCATCGTCCAATGCCAATGTTATCATACGTGCTTGTTGATCCAAAACAGATCGGAACACCCAAGGATCGTGAGGGCGATCGGTCTCCCAAGGGTTAGAAGTACTAATGGCAGCTTGATCAGAACAACTAGACCATAAACATAGAAAAATCAAAAGGCAGATGAAGGGTATTATTTTTCGCATAAAAGATAAAATTGCTCGGAAGAGGTTTGATTCACACTGAAGTTGTTTAAAAAGTCGTGATGAAATTATTGATAAGTGCTTGGCAATCAAGA
>CAYQRA010001037.1:0-2183 GCA_964419315.1 uncultured Saprospiraceae bacterium
TCGGATTATTTATATCCTGGGGCCTTACCGTCCTTGTATGGATTATTCAATTGGTACATTACCCTAGTTTTCGTTTTATTGATTCTGCCAAATTTACTGACTTTCACCGTCATCATACACGATCAATAACCGTCATTGTAATGCCGTTGATGCTAGCTGAACTGATCGTAAGTATTTTGCTTGTCAACCAATATGGTTTTACATTCCTCGAATCGATTGTCTTAGCTATGGTTATTATTATTTGGTTAAGTACCTTCTTGATTCAAATTCCGCTGCATGATCGACTTAGTACCGATCATAATGCGACCGTTGTTAATAAATTGGTAAACACCAATTGGATTCGCACTTTTTTGTGGACGGCTAAAGCCATTATTCTGACGTGGGGTTATTGTGGTCCTCATTAGACTTTATTCTAAAATAATTATACGCTACAAGGGATAAAAAGTGATTTTCAAAATGGTTTAAAATGTTTATTCCTGCCTGCCGGCAGGCAAGGTGTTTAACTGTTTATAAGCAACACTTGTAAACAGTTAAATAAACAGCTCTTTCATTTTCCTCTTTTTACCCCGTTCGTAGTATATCAACCTTTCTTTTTAGTCAGTGTAAGATAGAATAATGGGATGATCGTGATGACTGCCGCAAACAGATAGGTTCTAAAAAAGTAATCATCATTATTGTCATAAATCCAAGCCGAAACCAAGGCTCCAACTCCAATACCAATTTCGAGCGCGATATAAAGTGTGGCCGTTCCTCGGCCTCTCCGTTCTTCGACGCTTAGATCGATCACCCAGGCAAAGACTGCTGGAGAAACTATTCCCAAGGAAAATCCCAAACAACCCGACGCGGCAAATAAATCAAATGCAGAATCAGCCATCCCCATATACAATAAAGAAGTAGCAGACATGATGGTACCAATCTTGATGACTGGAACCCGTCCATAGCGATCTGCGGTTTTTCCAGCAACCAAGCGGGAGAGTACCGAAAAAATCGTAAAACTCGTAAACAGCATTCCTCTATTTTCAATACCTAAATAATCACTCTGATCAGGAGAGACCGTGACCAATACCCCAAAATTTAGGTAGACACAAACTGCTACGATCGCCGCAGGAATCACACTGGGTTCAATGATTTCATTGGTCTTTATTTTTAAAATAGAAACTTCAAAAGGAGTCTTATTAACGAGTGTTTCTTTTAATCCAAATAACATCAAAATAGAAATCAGCGCAATCAAAGAGGCAACGTAAAACATATAGTCTGCCGAATAGTTGATAGACAACCAACTACCGATGGGCGGAAACATTGAGGCTCCTAAATTCATACTCACTCCAATCATTCCCATCGCTTCGGCCCGTCTACCAGTAGGCACAATATCCGCAACATAAGCAGTGGAAGCTGTTGGTCGAAAACCCGTAGAAAAACCGTGCACGAGTCGCAGTAACATAAAGCCCGCAACACTGGTCAGCAGTGGATAAGCCAAACTACAAACTACACAAACGAAGGTGCCAATCACCATAACCGGCAAACGACCAATCGTATCCGTTAGCTTCCCACTAAAAGGGCGAGAAAGAGCTGCAGTCAATGTAAACAAGGCAATAATAAATCCTTTATAGTCTTCCCCACCTAGAGAGGTTAGATAAGCTGGTAGCTCTGGAATAATCATGTTAAAACTGCCAGAAAATAGTAGCTGGGAAATGCAGAGAATAAGAAATTGAAAAGTATAGAGGGGTTTATTTTCTGGCATCCGCGAAGGTAGTGATTTTTGTTGAATCCTGTCTGCAGGCAGGTTTTGAATTGTTGATTTAGTTCTTGAGTTTTGGGTTTTGGTTTTTGAGTTGTTGATTCGCTGGTTGGCTTGTTAGCCGGTTAGCTAGTTGGCTTTTCTTTTAGCGTAATATTGACTTACGAAAGAAGAAAGCTAACTAGCTAACTAGCCAACTGGCCAAAAGCAAAGAATACACTGCTTCCTTTCAATTGTTGAGTTGTTGAACTGTTGAATTGTTGAGTTGTTGAACTGTTGATTTGGTTCTTGGTTCTTGGTTCTTATAATTTCAAATTAATTTTAACTACTGATTTGTATAATAAATTGGCAATATCTTCACAACCTAATTTTTTGTATATTAGACTTTATTCCAAATAGAAAATTATGACAGACGGTAGTAAGTTACAAGTTTACGAAAATGTTG
>CAYQRA010001038.1:0-2177 GCA_964419315.1 uncultured Saprospiraceae bacterium
ACCTACTGCGATTGGTGGTTTTATTCCTTTGGAAAAAGTTTATCATTACGAGCCTATCCCAGAAGAACTCAGTCCAGAAGAAGCCAAACACATCCTCGGATCACAGGCCAATCTTTGGAGTGAATATATGCCTAATTTTGAACAGGTCGAATACATGGCTTTCCCCAGAGTCTGTGCTTTGGCAGAAGTCCTTTGGTCTCCTAAAGATCAACGAAATTTTGACCACTTCGTCCAACGGATGAGTAAGCACACCAGTAGACTAGCCGCGATGGGAATCAATGTCGCCAATCACCTCTACGATTTATCAGCGGCGATCCAACCACAAGATGGAGCGGTAGCAGTAGCAATCGAAGCACTCGCCAAGGACGGTGAAATTCGCTATACTCTAGATGGCAGTGCCCCCACTTTACAATCTCCTTTATACGATAATCCTTTGATAGTCACCGAGCATCAACAGATCAAAGCACAGTCTTTTAAAGGAAATAATTCCCAAGGTCGGCCTTGGCAACAAAGCATCCAGATGCATAAGGCCGCAGGTGGAAAAATCGTCTTAACAACACCTCCTCACGCCAAGTTTAGTGGCGGTGGCTCCGGTTCTCTTATCAATGGAGTAAGTGGTCATCCAGAACGATATGGTGACGCGGAGTGGTTGGGTTTTAGTGGCAATGATTTTGAAGCCCTCATTGATTTGGGAAAAACAAAAACGATCGACAAACTTACTTTCCGTTTTTTCAAAGGAGAAGGACAATGGATTTATTTACCAAAGTCTTTGCAGGTTTTTACTTCTGAGAATGGCCTTGATTTTAAGTCTGTTTATCGAAGTGAAAAAATCGAAGGAGATCAGAAATTGGTTCTGCATAAAGTTGTTCTCAATGCTACTTCAAGTCAATACTTAAAAGTAGTCGCTGAGAATTATGGAATCATTCCCAAAGGCAAACAAGGCGAGGGGAATAAATCTTGGTTGTTTGTGGATGAGATTAGTGTGGAGTAGGTGGACAATAAGTATGGCCTTATACTTTTTTTAGCCAGTAAATAATATTGTTTAAATGGCTTTCTCCATATAGCTTAATGAACTTTTTGGTCTCCGGGTTATTCCGGTCTTCATAAACTTTTAGGCGGCCTTGTGTAAAACTCTCTGTCAACTCAATTTTACAATCATGGACGATGCAGTTTTTCCATTCTTCGAAGGTTCTTGGTATCATGCAAAAAGATTTAAAAATTTGTTAGTATCGATTTTTAATAGTAAGATTTCGATGTGGGATAAGATTTGAAGTTTGAAAAAACTTATCCTTATCCCTCTATGGCATCCCGAAGGATGTAGTAGAATTCGTTGGGGTCATCTTGGTTAAGATATAAAGTGCCTCTAAACTTTTTAAAGTCGTCCATTTTATAGCGCTTCCTCTTATTCTTCAAATACATGCTTATTACGGAAGCTGGACTTCCTTTGCCGCAAAAAAAACAAGAAGAATAAGGATTATAAGATAGAGAGATCAGGTTTTCTTCTTCATCAAAAGGGATGACAAAACCCTCGATGATTACTTCCTTCTCATGCAGTGCTTCTACAGCTTTACTGAATACAGGAGCATACATTTCCATTTCAATTTCCGAGAAATATTTAAGTCGGTATTCAATATCCATTAGCACCTGCCAATCTAATTTTATCGGCTCCGCTAAAGAAGATGAAGTCGTATAATTTATCAACTGAGCACGAAAATCCTCTACTTCTTTGACCATAGCCCAGTCAAATAATTGCTCATCCCAATGGTATAAGGTATCATTTACAAAATAATCCTTTGAGGGAGTAGGCTCCGCTGTGGTCAACTCTTTTCCATCCTTTGCAACAGTCAATTCGGGATGGTGTTTTGCTTGTCCAAATCCTAAGTGTTCACAAATCTTATCTTGTGTGAATACGCCAGCAATTAGGATTCCAGCTAATAGTATTTTTAAATATTTGCTCATTAGAGTTTATTCTATTAAGTTTAACTTTCTGACAAGATGGTAGAAACATCCATTCGCATAGCCTGCCAGGCAGGTAATAAAGCGGATACCACCCCAATTAAAAAAGTAAGCAATAGCAACCAACCTTCTCCTGGCACCCATGCTATTTCAAAGTGAAGGTTAAAATCACTTTCTGCTGTTTGGTTTAAAAAATAAATTCCAAGCCGACTTAATAGCCA
>CAYQRA010001039.1:0-2172 GCA_964419315.1 uncultured Saprospiraceae bacterium
TTGATCAACAAAACGGTTTTCTTTAAAAGGCGGTCTCTTCGACCGTGGGTATAATTGATGGCAATCGAACAGTCATAAGCAGGGATATAAAACAAAACCGTTCCCCATAGTCCGCCATGTAAAAAAGCTTTTTCTCCATAGATATTGACCGCTTCTAAACCTTGTCGATAATCACTATAGCGTTTGTCTTCTTCCCAGTCATAAGTCGCTGCGTAGCTTGCTTTTTCCAACATCAAATCCAAAGTCTCCGCTTGATCATAAATATCTTCATTAAACAAGCCATACATGAAAGTAGCCAAATCCTCTGTTGTCGATACCAAACCACCACCGCCAAAAAGATCAACCGAAGCATCCCAATTGGTCCCATCATGACCTCGGACATAACGCCCTACAAAACGCTCTTTATGCGGGGGTGCTGGTTCTAGAGTTTCTAACCATGTGGTATCTAATTTCAAAGTTTCAAAATGCAGCAAATCTCTCAAACCAAAAGCCAGACTCGTATCCATTTTGGATTCGATGATTTCTCCGAGGAGTACATAGCCAGTGTCGTTATAACTGTATTTTTCTCCGGGCGCGCCGACGGCCTCTCCCGTTTCCATCGCAAGGGCAACTTGCTCCATTCTCGTCCATCTTTTTTTAGGATTACTTGCAATCGTTTCAAAAAAAGTATTGCCGCCCATGGCATAATCATAAAGGCCACAAGTGTGATTGAGGCATTGCCGCAAGGTGATTTGATCCGATGCATAGCCGCCTTTTTTCAACCAATCGAGTGCTACCGGAGAACTGTGTTTGGTTAAAGGGTCATCAATCGAGAGTCGTCCTAATTCGTGTAAACGTAAAATAGCCGTAGCCACAAAACTTTTGGTTACACTGGCGATCCGAAAAGGTTGATCGGCAGATAATTGATGATCTCTAGCCTTTGAATCAAAACCGGCCGCTCCAGTCCAATGAAGATCAAGCTCTGGTGCCAAAACAGTCATCGATACGCCCGGTACACTTTCGAAAGAATCGTAAATTGCCTCTTCTAATAATTCCTGTAAAGTGCTAGTGGCGGAAGCTTCCTCTACCTCGGTAGCTACATTAGGATTACAAGAAAGTAAAAAGAAAAATAAGAGCAAATAATGACCTGTTACTTTAATTCGCATTATAATTTCGAGTATTTGATTTAAGCGGTAAAACAGTCCTTCAAATGGAGTACTAGTTTCTATTACCCTACAAATATTCAACATTAATTCAACAAGCCATTGTAAAAAATCGTCACAAATTTTCTGGGCGAAAACTTCTTAGGCCTGGATTTTTTAATAATTGACTGGGGGTGAAGGAGGTAAACCGCTTGATTTCTTTGATAAAATGGCTTTGGTCAAAATAGCCATATTTATAGACGTAGTGCATCCAATCGGTATTTTGAGTATCGTAAATTTCTTCTACGGCCAGTTTATAACGCTGAATGGATTGGTATTTTTTGGGGCTTAGGCCAGTATCTTTTTTGAAATGGCGTTCTAAGGTGGAGTAAGAATAATTAGTGCGATTCAATAAATCTTTTAGCGAATTAGAATTTTTCAACTCCTCTGCCATTTCTGAAAGAAAGCCTTCTCGGCCTTCGGTATAACAAATATCTAAAAACTGATCCAACTCTGCTACGATTTCTGTAATCGGTAAATTGCGCAGATGCAGTACCAATTGATCAATCGCAGAACCAAAAATTTCATTTGCCTCAAAGACCGGATGAGCCATTAGTTCTTTCGCTTCTTGTGAAACAAAAGGTAAGAAAGAAGATAAAGCCCTCGGTTTGAATTGAATGATGATAAAACTAGACAGTTGAGAAGTATCTAAAATCGCATAGCTGTGGATATAACTATAGACCATAGCATTTTTTCCCGGATGCCACTGGCCTTCGTAAAAATACCGATAGGAACCTCCCAAAACGATAATAATTTCAGGCGTAATCCCTGGATAACCAAAGACTGGAGGGGTATTTTTAAACAGCTCATTCGCATTGGGTACGATCCAATAATGATCCAAATGAGCCGCTAGTGTTTTGTTATTTGAAAAATATTTCATTTTTAATTAGACCTGCCTTATTCTTTTTGTGAAGTTGTTTTAAAATGGAGGTTGAAATTAGTTGTAAGTGCTTGTATTTCAAGACGAAGTTCCATTTTTTTTTCGTAGCCA
>CAYQRA010001040.1:0-2170 GCA_964419315.1 uncultured Saprospiraceae bacterium
ACAACCAAAACTAATCATCAAAGAAGCAAAACCGCGCTCTAGGTAATTCTGAACCGCTTCATCTATCACCCGGCAAGCATTATTGAAAAAATCTTGAATATTACTTTCTGCTTCTAAAAAATCAATGACTGGTTTTTCCAAGCCGGTCAATTTTTTATATGGTTGGTAACGACCTGGATTATGAAGACAACGACAATCAAAAACAAAGCCGCCACCATTGCCAGATTTATCTTCCGGCATTCCAAATTTATAGGAGAAACTACTGACATAAACCGTGAGTGGACTTTCCTTCCCAAGCTGGTGATCGATATCAAAACGATCTGTGGCCGCAAGGGTTTCCAAGGCAGGCCAAAGCGCGGGTAGGGATACCGGAATCGTGATATTGGCCAATAGCCATCGCAAGTTTTTCAAAGCAAAAGGAATACTACTCAGAAAATGACTTTTGCGTTCATAGAGTCCGCGATAACCATAAGCTCCGAGAACTTGCAAAGTCCGAATCAATACAAAAGCATAATAATACTGAGCAAATTCCACTCGATTGATGGAAATCATTTTTTCGACTTCATCGAGGTATTCTTCTAAAAGAGAAGCTCTTAAATCATGTGGCAAATTGGCTTTGGCTTGAAAAAGCAAAGAAGCCAAATCATATTGCAAAGCGCCTTTTCTCCCACCTTGATAATCGATAAACAAAGGCGACCCATCACGGATCATAATATTTCGCGACTGAAAATCCCGAAACATAAAATAATGATTATCTGCTTGTAAAAGGTAATTGGCTAAAGTTAGAAAATCATTTTCCAAAGCTTGTTCATCAAAAGGAACATCCAAGAGCTTGAGGAAATAATATTTAAAATAATTCAAATCCCAACGAATGGATTGCTCATCAAACTGGGCAACAGGATAACATTCCGTATAATCTAAATCTGCGCCACCCTTGATTTGCATGCGCGCCAATTGGGCTACTGATTCTTTGTACAAGCCTATCACTTCCTCTGAAAAAGCTTCTCCAGCTTTTGGCAATAAACCAAACAAAGCTGTGTCGCCAATATCTTCTTGTAAATAAACTTGATGGACTTCATCTTCCGAATAAATACGAGGAACAGCAATTCCTGCGGAATGAAAATGTCGCGAAAAACTCAGGAAGGCTTTGTTTTCACGAGGCTCTGCGCCATAGGTTCCGATGGCTGTGTGATTAGCAGCTTGTAATCGAAAATATTGTCGATTAGATCCGGAGGGGGGGAGCATCAAAATCTCTTGAGCGGGCTGGCCACACCATTGTTCAAATAAATGAGCAAGTGCAGCGGTGGTTTTTTCTTTGCTTTGCATATCGTAAAAATAAAAACATCAAAACTTTACTAGTGCATTTTATTTTTCGGGAGTCGGATTCAATTCTTTCCACAACAAATCTTTCAACTCCGCCAAACCTTTCTGAGCCACTGCGGAAATAAAGATATAAGGAATGCCTTCTGGCAATTCTACTTTCAACATTTCCTTTAATTCCTCATCAATCAAATCTGATTTGGTGATGGCAAGTACGATTGGTTTATCGAGTAACTCTTCATTGAACATCGCCAATTCTTTCAATAATATGCCATACTCTTTTTTGATATCATCCGTATCTGCGGGCACCATAAAGAGCAAGACCGCATTCCGTTCGATGTGTCGGAGAAAACGATGTCCTAGCCCTTTTCCTTCATGTGCTTTTTCAATGATTCCCGGAATATCTGCCATGATAAAAGAGGCGTGATCTCGGTATTTGACGATCCCTAGGTTGGGAACTAAAGTCGTAAAAGCATAACTGCCGATCTTGGGTTTGGCTGCCGTAATGACCGACAATAAAGTAGACTTTCCTGCATTGGGGAAACCCACTAAACCGACATCTGCCAAAACTTTCAGTTCCAGTATTTTCCATTCCTCTTTCCCTTCCTCTCCAGGCTGCGCATACCTCGGTGTCTGATTGGTCGACGATTTGAAATGGGCATTGCCTAGACCACCTCGGCCACCTGCCACCAAAATCCTGGTTTCCTGATCCTCGCTGATCTCAAATAAAAACTTCCCGGTTTCCGCATCCTTGGCAATCGTTCCCAAAGGAACATCCAAAATGATATCTTCCCCATTGGCTCCAGAAGAATGACTCTCACCTCCATTGCCTCCACGACCAGCAAGCACA
>CAYQRA010001041.1:0-2163 GCA_964419315.1 uncultured Saprospiraceae bacterium
GTTGCCCATGAATTTACACATGGAGTTATTCAATTTACGGCGGGGCTTATCTACCAAGGTGAGTCTGGTGCTCTCAACGAATCTTTTGCCGATATTTTTGGTACTGCTGTTGAATTCTGGTCAAAACCAGATGCTAGTTGGCTATTAGGAGATGAGTTCTACATGAATGGAGATTATTTCAGAAACATGGCCGATCCTAATGATCGATTTGATCCAGATACTTATGAAGGTAATAATTGGCTCAACCCAATCTGTACTCCTAATGAAGACAATGACAACTGTGGTGTACACACCAATAGTGGCGTACAAAACAAATGGTATTATATTATGGTAGAAGGAGAAAGTGGTACCAACGATAATGGAGATGACTATGATGTAGAGGGGATTGGTTTTACTAAAGCTTCTCAAATTGCTTTTAGAAATTTACGCTTCTACCTCACTTCAGAATCAGATCATGCAGATGCGCTAGAAGGAGCATTGATTGCAGCACAAGATCTTTTTGGCGAATGCTCCCCAGAATATGTATCGACCGCCAATGCTTGGTTTGCCGTTGGTGTAGGCAATGGTTTATTTGAAAGCGATATGGAAGTTTCTGAAATCTCCACTTACTCTAATGAAGAATGTGGTTTGCAAGCAGAAGAATTTCCTACTATTGAATTTGTCTACCAATCTTGTGTCCCTGCTTTAGCCGCCGGAACAGGAATTCCTTTCTTTGCACAAGTTGATAATGGCCCAATTACAGAAGAAATTTTTATGCTCCCTTCTGAACTTCCGGGTTTTCAAACGAGTCAGTTTACTTTCACCCAACCGGTGCTTGGTTTAGAAACTGCGGGTGAACATCAATTGAAAATATGGACTGCCTTTAATTCGGATAGTCGCCAATTTAATGATACTATAACGACAAACATCCTTAATATTATCGAGCAGGAAAGTGATTTTGGCAATAGCCCTTCTCCAAGATTAACCAGTGATTGTTTCCTCAAAACTCAAAAAGTTTCTGCTAATTTTGAATTCCTAGGTTGTAATAATATTGGTGTTGGAGAGGAGCTGGATGTTTACTACCAAGTCAATGGAGGTACTCCCGTAAAAGAAACCACTACCACCACAAGTCCGGTCTTTAGATACGGTATATTTACTTACGACTTTGATACACCTGTAGATCTCGATGGTCAGAGAGGAACAAATAACATCAACTTTTGGATCGACTACGAAGCAGATTTCCTCAATGAAAACGATACCCTTTTTGGTCTAACTGCCGTTAATCCTTTTCTATTGCAAGATTCAGAAATCGTTACTTTTGAAGCAGCTAACTCTTTAGATTCTGCTCATTTTCAATTTACAGAAGGTTTCTCAGCAGCTTACGCTGGTTTTGATGATGATTTTGACCAAGCTAATATCGCTGAAATGACGGGAGGAGATTTCCAAAATAGTGGTGCTCTAATTCCTAACGCCAATAATGTTTGGAATGCCTCCAATGAAAAGCTTTCTGCTATGACTTGTGTTTGTGTAGACGCAAGAGTATTGGCTCAGGTGGATCTAAAATTTGATCTCCGGCAAACGACTTGTAGAGAATGGCAGATCCAAACAGGGCAACTCAACTTTTTTGGCTCCGCTATGAGAATATTGGTAGATGGAAAGCAAGTTGGAGATTCCTATTTCCCAGAAACTTTAGCTAATGATGAAGTCGTCAACCATACGGTCAACCTAGATGATTATGCTTACACTTTCTTTGAGGTTTGTTTTGAATCTCGTTGTGGATACGATGCAGAATTTGATGGATTTAATAAAGGAGATTTGGTCAAACTAGACAATATCGAAATTTCTGGTTTGAGTACCAATACCCGTGACCTTGCGCAAATAGCGGGCTTAAGTGTGGCTCCAAATCCTAGTAATGGATTATTGACCATCAGCTATGATCAAGCAATCGAAGGACTACAAATGGAAGTCTATGACATCTATGGCCGCATCGTAGCCTCTTTTGCAAAAACTTCTTTAAACGATCAATTAGATCTGACAAATCTTACGACGGGGACTTACTACCTCCGCTTCCAAGATGGCCAAGATCGTCATATTGAGAAAGTCATAATTGCCAAATAAACTTGAATAATATGGTTCTCTGACAAATCCCGTGTGTGAGTCAACCAAAAAGAAGAACAAACGCTT
>CAYQRA010001042.1:0-2161 GCA_964419315.1 uncultured Saprospiraceae bacterium
GTTGGTTATTTGACCAAAAAAGTAAAAGATGATAAGTCCGTCACTGGATTTTTAAGTGACTTTACTGCTGCCACCGTCGCCTGGTTGCGGCCCTTGTTTTTGACAGATGAGGAAGAACCGAAGCCAAAGGAGTTTATGCAGGATTTGATCAATGATCCAGTGGATGAAAAAGGACACAATCGCAGAGGTGTTTTGAATGTCATGGAAAAAGCTTTGGATAAAGACCAAACGGGCATGGCGCTAGGTTTTATCAAAGAAATGTATGAGGTGATTAATGCCAAAAAAGAGGATGGAGAGGATGTAGGAAGTGGTGGTATCAGTATCATAAATAGTACCGGGGTCACGGCTATTGACCGCACCACCAATAGTACGATTACGGTAACAAATACTACCAATGCAAATCCTCCCAAAAAAAAGCCAGAGACCCCTGAGGAAGAGACGGGCAATACTGATAATTAGCTAAACCAAGCAGAAGAATTTATGGAAAAAAATAGCATTGAAGTTCGCGGAATAGGGAATATTATCATTGATAATACCACTAATAGTACCATTACAATTGGTACAGATAAACCCAATATTCCTACGATCACTATCATTGTTTTGGCTTCTGTCAATAACTTCGTGAAAACGGTGAATGAAGAAGAGAAGACTGACTTAATGCCTCTTTTGGATCACCACGGAGAAGGGGCAAAGGATTGGAAGCCATTTGGTTTGGATAGAACCATCGAAGAAGTTTTGATAGATTTTCATAAAGAAACAGGGTTTAATTTGGAAGTTTATTTTTTGAATGAACTAGATTTGAATGCTGAAGCAAGGAGGAGACTTCAAGCTGGAAGTAGAGAAAATATTGTTTTTATCGTTGATCCATTGGCTTTGATGAATGAAAAAAACTCCGTGCTAAGTACTGCCATTAATGATGTTGCAGTTGGAGGTGGAATAATCCCCATTTATCAAGGAATGGATGTTGAATTAAAGCAATATTTAATTTCTATTTATGAAGAAAAATTGGACAATTGGGTGCATAATAAATTCAGCGAATTGACTAAGGCTTGTTTGAATTTCCATCTGAGTGTTCCCGGAGAAAAACTATTATTCAGAAGTATCAGTAATTTGGCTTTTATACATTTAGGGCTAAAGTTCGAAGATGATATTATTCAAGCAACTTGGATTGCTCGCTACGTCAACGCAGGTAAGAATATGAAATCCTCCAAACTTTCTTTGTCATGATCGTAACTTTTTTTTCATACAAGGGGGGAGTCGGGAGGACACAATTGCTATCTAATTTAGCATCCTATTTATGCTATTATAAAAATAGGAAAGTGCTGATTATTGATTGGGATTTTGAGGCGCCAGGACTAGATGTGTTTTTTGATATCGATCGAGAAAGTATTGATCGAGGGATACTTGATTTGTTTATTGATTTTAAAACCAAGATAAGTACAGGCGAAGATCTAGAAGAGGAAGACTTGCCAAAAATTAGTCAAGAATACCTCATCAATTGTATCCAAAACTCCAAAGGTGGCAAAGTCGATCTGATTCCTGCCAGCAGCTATGATAAACACTATTCAGATAAAATAAATCAATTCGATTGGTTTGAGTTTTACGAAACGTTTCACGGCAAATATTACATTGAGTTTTTAAAAGGCTTATTGAGAGATCCACAAGCTTATAATGCAGATATTGATCAATACGATTATGTCTTTATTGATAGTAGAACCGGCGTTAGCGATTACTCTGGAATTTGCAATATCCAATTGCCCGACCTCAATATTTTTGTGATCGCTCCAACGCTCCAAAATTTTAATGGCTCCAAGGGAATCTACAAAACCATCATCAATGCCCCCTACATCAAAGAAGGCAATCGCGATCCCATTATTATGCCGGTGCTTTCTCGTTTAGTCGAAGGAGACAATACCGAATCTGCCTTGTGGATCGCCAAGTTCAGGGATACTTTTAATGAAGAAATTCTCAACTTTATCAAATATTCGCTCGCAGATGATACCAATATGGAGAGGGTAGGCGAGGAAGTGATTAATGAATTTATTGACAAAACCCTCTTGCCACATAAAAACGAATTGGCCTATGGCGAGACCATTTTGTTCGATGAATCGATGGCCAATATTGAGTCTACAACGATCCAAAAGAAATTTTTGGAGATTGC
>CAYQRA010001043.1:0-2154 GCA_964419315.1 uncultured Saprospiraceae bacterium
AGTAAAATTTATAGCCTACTTAGAATCGAGGTCGGAGACCTCAACCTTGATCCGTCTACGACTTGTAAGTCGTAACGAACAGTTTGTTTTTTGTTGAAAACTATCAATTAGATTTAATAAAATCATAGTTTTCATGCTGGTAGACTTGTGGGGTATCAATAGATCTGGAAGGTAGCTCCTAATACTTTCTAAGAGCAAAGATTCCAAAATACCATTTGCAAAACGAGCTAAGGGCTACCTTCCAGATAGCCCTTAGCTTTTCTCAAGAAAAGGCTAAAAAACAAGAAAGGTAGAATCTACGAGAAGAAAATATTATTCAAATTCCCCCTTTTATCGGACCTCCCTCTTGTTTGATGACATTCGGCTCGAAGCTGAACCTCAGGTAGCATTTACAATGGAGTAAAAAAAAAGAGGCGATACCTTCCAGATATCGCCTCTCTTAATAATTAGAAACTATGGTTTTAACCTTACCAGAAGATTCCATAAATCACCGCCAGTAATCCAATAACCAAGACAGATCCTAAGTTGAAAACCGTACTGGTTTTAAATAATTCACTCGGCGTTTCAATTGATTTTTCATGATCTTCTCCACTTCCGGTGGCCAAGGAAATACCAATAATGATAGCAGAAAGAAGCAAGAAACTAATTCCCATCCGGTGAATAAAAGCCATATCGGCCAATCCCCATTTAAGTAAGAGCGATAGGGGAATGGCTAAGACGACCCCCGCCAAAGCAGCAGGAGTAGTGGTTTTTTTCCAAAACAAACCAAAAAGGAAAATGGCTAAAATCGCAGGACTAATAAAACCCGTGTACTCTTGAATAAATTGAAAAACTTGATCAAAGCTTTGTAAAGCAGGAGTCATGATCACACCAATGATTAAGGCGACGGTAGCCGTCAATCGTCCAATTTGTACCTTTCTTGCTTCGCTAGCATCGGGCTCAAATAATTTGGTATGAATGTCTAAAGTATAAATCGTAGAAACACTATTGACCATAGAACTCAAGGAAGATCCAATCGCCGCTACCAAGGCAGCTACGACCACTCCTTTAAATCCAGTAGAAACAAAATTATTAATCACCCAAGGATAAGCCTGATCGGCTTTGGTGATATCTGCGCCCATGACATAAGCAGCAATCCCCGGGATGACCACAATAAAAGGAACAAAGACTTTAATGAAAGCAGCGAAGAGCACTCCTTTTTGTGCCTCGTTGATATTCTTGGCGGCCAATGCTCGCTGAATGATGTATTGATTGAATCCCCAATAATATAAATTGGCAATCCACATCCCTCCGATCAATACGCCTAAACCGGGGAGCAAATCATAAGCAGATTTTTCCTGCCCCGTTTCGATGTCCGTATAAACGGAATCTTTGTCAAAAATCAGATCGAATTTTTCTGGCGCTTTTGCGTAAAGCATTTTCAAACCTTCCCAGACTCCTTGCCCATCACTAAGTGCATTGAGAATCATAACCGAAGCAACCGTACCTCCCAAAACCAAGATGATGACTTGTACCAAATCGGTCCAGACCACTGCTTTTAATCCTCCAAAGATGGAAAAGGTCGCGGAGTAAATCGCCAAGCCAATAACGGCATACATCAAAGGAACGCCAATGATGTTTTCAATCGCCAAACCACCGAGGAAAAAGAGGGAAGTGATACTAACAAAAACAAAGAGGAGGACCCAAAAAATAGCAAGTCCCGTTCGCACCCGTCCGTCGAAGCGTTGCTCCAAAAACTGGGGCATGGTGAAAATATTATTCTTTAAAAAAAGAGGTAAAAGAAATTTGGCAACGACGAGAAGGGTTGCTGCCGCCATGAGTTCATAAGAAGCAATGGCAAAGCCAATGGCAAAACCAGAACCTGCCATACCGATCATCTGCTCGGCAGAAATATTGGAGGCGATCAAAGAGCCGCCCACGGCCCACCAAGGAAGAGATTTACTCGCTAAAAAATAATCACTGGAATTTTCGGTTTTACTGCGATTGGCGATCCAGATTCCAAATCCCATCATAAGGATAAGGTAACCTAGAAAGATCGTTAGATCTAGGTTGGAAAAGTTGATTGACATAAGGTTGAGTTGGTGTAGGTTTTACAATAATTCTTAAAGAAAAGAATAAATTCGGATATATTTAGTCTTAAGCCTTTGTTAAATC
>CAYQRA010001044.1:0-2152 GCA_964419315.1 uncultured Saprospiraceae bacterium
GTAGGGATTTTAAACTTACCTTCCCATTCTTTTCCTTTCAAATCTAATCGGGCAATACCTTGATCGGCATACACCATATCCAATCCATTATTTTCTGAAGTAAAAGATGCTGGCGTTACGATGCTTCCGTGGCAAGAGCTACAATTATCGAAAAAGAGTTTTTTACCTTGGTTTTCTAAAGCACTAAAATCAGCAAATTGGCTAGACTCCGCAATGCCTGAGATACTACCAAAAGTAGAACCATCTGCTGCCTTTTCCATTGCCCGATCAAACTTAGAATTATTAGTCCCCATGCTATTGACAAAAACATTTAGGGCTTCAAGTACTCTCTCTTCGTTGACTTCTTCGAATCCAAATGCCTTCTTAAGAAGTGGCGCATAATAAGGTTGTTCTAGCATCCGAATCACTACCTCATCCATATTCATTCCCATTTCTGTTTCGTTCTTGAAAGTCATTTCGGATTGTTCCGCTACTGTAGATGCTCGATTGTCCCACATAAAAGGTATACGACCCAGCGATTCACTACCATAATATTCAGAAAAACTAAAAACGGCACCAAGTGCTAAAGAATTACGATCGGTTCTTCTTGCCTGGACACCTTCACTAAAAGCGACATCATCAGAAAAAGCCAATTCTTGCTTGTGGCAAGAAGCACAAGAAATACTTCGGTCTTTCGATAGATTTTTATCGTAGAAAATGACCCGTCCTAAAGTTGCTACTTCATCATTCGTACTAGTCGAAGGAGTTCTGTAATAGCTAGGAAAGTGTAAGGTATAATCCATAGACTCTTCCGGAAGGTTGAGGTATTTTTGGATGACTTGGAATTCTTGATCAGAATAAAGAGCTTGGTTGACTTCCAAAGGCTCGTTTTTACAAGAATAGACCATAAAAAGAGTAAGCGTAAAACTTAGAAAGAGTAGCCTGGTTTTCATATTTTTTTATTTTAAAAAATTCCGGAAAGAGTTGTTTTTCAGATAATTGAACATAAGATAAGGTAAATTATTGTTATTTGATTCAATTTTAAGATTTAACTTACTCCGTAGGATTAAGGTTTCTTTTATGAAAGACGGGATGTATTGGTTAAAGGGTTGGTAAGGAAATGAAAATACTTTTCAAAACGAATGATCTTATGGGGCTCGGGGATTAAGTTTATTGGAAGCATTATAGTCCTTAGTCTTGTTTTAATTTTCGTGGATTGCTGTACTTATAGATTGAAAAGGGGCTAATTTTTTAGTTCTTTTTTATCTAAACAACTGATTATCAAAGCCAATTCTACTTTTCCTTTTAAAGTTAAAAGTACGAGAGAAGAAGAAGGTTTTTGGTTTCTGCTTAACTGTTGAAATATTGTGGAAAACTTTAATAATAAAAACTCAATAATTCTTCTATTTTTGTATTCGCAAAGAGAATCTGGAGAATGGTATTTTACCTTCGTTTTTTAGGGTAGCAACTTGTTTTACTTACCATTTCTTTCCATCACACTTTTATACAAACAAAACAGAAAACAGTTTTTTTAAAACTGTTGCCCCGGCTACTTTAGTAGTGATCCAATTACTAGAGCTTGATTTTGCAACTCTTAGTTGAGAGCTGTTTAAAAAGTAACGTTTTTTTTGAGCCTGCCTTTGCTGGTCGTTTTTCATTTTAAAGAGATTCCACTTCTTTTAGTTGTTTCAAATACTTTAATGAATGAAAAACAGAAACCGTAAGGTTCCCAAAATAAAACTTGTTTTTTCAAGCCTTCTAAGTAAGTTCACCGCCCTTGTATTTCGGTTGGTTGATGTCTTTCGTTTGTTGCCACTGCGAGTGCTGCGCTTGTTGAAGCACTTACAATTGGGACTACGGTTTGAACATCACCAAAGGAGTAGCCCTGAGCCTGACTCAAAGTCGGGATTCCACAATCGCTTGACCGCTTGGTGGGTAGAGTTTCTTATCTATCTACTAGAGTGTTTAGGTTTAGGGGAAATCTACGAGACCCTGATGGATTTTGTAAAATTTAATACTCGGCCTTTGAGCCCTAGAGAGATTGAGTTGGCCAAAACCGTCTACGGGAACAACATTCGGTACAAAAGAGTACGAGTGGATAAATATGCTTTAATTGGTCCGCGCCAAGCGAGGTTGGATTGGCGTTATAGGCATCATCAATCAGCTCAAGCGT